>JAENXG010000240.1 GCA_016649675.1 Methyloceanibacter sp. | reverse complement strand
GCGGCGGAATAGGCAGTCTTCATCGCGTCGAACGTCTGAAAAAAAACGGCGCTCCGCTCAACGCGGCGTCTTCGTCAGGTTTCATGAACTGGACCATGAGCCTCAGCCGCTCCTTGCAACAAGCCCCGTTTTCGTAATGAAAGCACCGGTATATGTCCACCGTAAGACCCGTCCCGGGCGGACCTACAAGGTTGATCGTAGCAGGGGGGTTTGTACCTAATGGTACATCTCACTGGGTTCGCCACGCGATGTTCAGACCGACCTCTTGCCGTGAGCGCAAGCTAATTTGCTCTGTAGCCATATCCGATGCGATAGAAGAAATTCCCCACCTTGTTACCGTCTTTAAAGACCAAATGATCCTGAATGGGCCCCAGCGCCTTAAACTGAGCCGACAATGAGTTCGCGGCAATTGCTCCTTTAGATCTCAGACTGAAAAGTATGATGTTTCGGCCGCTGACTTCGGCCGGTTTAAACCAGAAGCGAAACATTAAACTGTGCATTCCAAACAAGCTGCGCCCAGCAGTATTCTCCGCCCCGTCTTTGTCCGAGTCATAGAACGCCATTTCGCTTGATAGGAAATATCTATCCATGCCTACCAAGAGCGGTTCAGAGTCAGTAGCGCTTTCCAGCTGTGCTTCGAGGGTGTCAGCTTGCTCGCCAAACTCGCGCCAAGCCACTGGAAGAGTAGTTAAGGCCATGTTGGTCAAGCCGAAGTCTGGCACGCCTAGAACCATATCGTTCAGCGCAGCCCCGTAAATGAGGAGAGCTGCCAAAACCGTCACTCGCCAAGCGGGACCAATAATTCCGCGCTTTAAGGGTGCGGAGTTCTCGGCCGCAGCGAGGCTCCTAGCAAGCGCCGGAACGACCCCCAGCCACAGGGGTCCCGTCCAGTTCAACTTGACTTCATGAAACAAGCTAAAAGTAATGAAGATCGACAATGGAAGCAGCGTGTAAATGACGATGAATGAGGTTCGACGATCGGCACGCCAACGTCCTGCACCCTCAAATCGATCTCCTCGCCACAACGCCCGGATCGCGATTGCAAATCCGACGGGTGTGAGCAGGAGCAAAATTGAGGCGAGCAGAATGTGAAGAGAAAAGTCGAATGACGCCTCAAGGCGCCGGGCGCCCTGGAAGGCGAAGGATGACCACTCGTTGAGAATGTTCCAATAGATCACTGGCGAAAAAAAGAGCCCTGCCAGAACAACAGCGACGTATGGCTGGGGACGCCATAACCATCGGCGTGACGACGGATCAAGCGTCAGAAAAAGGAGCGTCGCTGGCGCGAGCAATGCGATCGTGTATTTTGACAACATCCCCAGGCCAACGCAAAGACCTACTCCCAACCAAGCGTTTCGACGCTCTCCAATCAGAGCCCGCTCCAGGAAGTACAGCCCACCGGACCAAGCCGCGGTCAGCGGCGCGTCGGGCGTCATTACAAGTCCTGTTACAAAGAAAAACGGCAGGATGCAGAAAAGCATGAGCGCGATGAACGCCGGGGTTTTGCCATAGAGATTGCGTGTCAATTGAAAGGTGAAAAAGGCCGCCATGAACCAACACAGGATGGCGCCTATGCGGACCGCAAATTCGGTGTCGCCACCGACCTTTGTGCCAAGCCAAATGAGCCAGACGACCATGGGTGGATGGTCGAGATAACCAATGTCGAGGTGTTGCGAGTAGTCCCAGTAGTACGCTTCCTCGGGCATGAGATCCAATGTCCCGCTGAAGATTAGATGCATAAGGATCACATAGCCCAAGATCCCTATTGCAGCGATTCGCCACTGCGTCCCACGCGAGACATGATGACTCGCTGCAGGGAACACGAAAAAGGCACTCCCGAGATAATTGACAATTGTGCCCGAAGCGATGGCGAGCAAGATAGCGGTCTTCGGACTCCATCCCCATGCATTTATCGCCATTGCCAAGACGCCGCCACGGAGAAACAGCGCCATCACACAGACCGTGAGGAACCGTGCGTATTGCCACCAGTCAAACTGTCCCGGCGCGCGAGAAGACGTCGAGAATGACCATCGCGCGTTCAGAGCGTAGTTGAAGATGCTAGCCAGGACGAAACTGGCGACGTGGGCGGCGGAGATGCTCGATCCCGCAGCAAGCAAGGTCATGAATGCGGTAAAGTCGACGACGAGTCCCATCAATCCTACGATCGCAAAGCGTGCAGCGCTTCCCGTCGATACCTCGCCGCCGGCTAAGATCATCAGCCGCCGAACAAACATGGCCATCTGAAGCAGATTGATTTTCGATGTTCCCCGCGTGCGGTCCGTGAAGGTGATCGGCACCTCAGACACGCGTAAGTCCTTTCCGCCCGCTGCCATGACCTCCAGACCGATCTTGAAGCCGGCTGCCCTTGGATCGACGGCGAGAAGACAATCGCGCCGCACGGCGAAGAACCCGGACATGGGGTCGCGAACATCGCATAGTGGCCAAGCTAGGATTGCGCCCAGGCGGGATAAGAGTCGCCGCGCCAGCGGCCAATGCGGTGTGGAACCGCCAGGGACATAGCGGCTGCCGACAACCATGTCGCTGGCACCCGCAATGATCGGTGCAACGAGTTCAGGGATGCATGCCGCCGGATGGCTAAGATCGCCGTCCATAACCACGACGACCGAGGCTGCATGCTGCGCGGCGTCAAGAACGTCGCCTGCAAGCCCTCGGTCTCCACCACATTCAATTAGCCGTACCGGGGCAATGACTTCCCAAGCTCGGACACGTTCGACGGTGCCGTCTGTTGAGCCGCCATCGGCAACAAGAATTTCGAGATCGAGGTTTCCGGTGGTCGGCGCGAGAATAGCAGTCAGCAACGCATCGACGTTGTGCACCTCGTTTAACGTCGGCACGATTACCGAGATGCGCTCAGATATCCCGCTGGGTTCGATGTCTGACAGCCGGTCCCGCATCTCGATCTTTTGATGTTCTTCCCGCGTGGCGCAACCCGCATGGACCCGTGCGTTCCTTTAGGTCGCTCGGTATGGCGCCACACTGCGCCCTAAAGAGGGTGAAGCCCGCCGGTGGGCTGAGGCCTACTGTCGCGGTCGTAACCCAGAAAGAGGGCGGTCCCCGCTCAGTTCGGAAGACACGTCCGGTTAATGCTCCAAAGTGGAATTGGGAGGTCCCTGCATGCAGGGTCCTGACGGTCCTTGTTATTCAGGTCCCGGGGTACGGAAACCAGTGCTCCAACGCGAAGTCGCTTCTCGGTGCCCGCCATCGGCATCGTCGTCGCCATCGTGCTTAGTCGGTGAGGGTCCATTAGGTCCTTCCCGTCTGGCGCAAGCCGATCTGGAGCGATGGCTAGATTTCCCGGGAAAAAGGGTAATTCAGGACATTGGTAAGGCCTTTGCCCGGAGTGCTGGACACATGCCAGCAGGCATCGACAGACCGCGCCACGTCCACGCCCTTAGACGACGATGTCAGCCCGTGTGCTGTCCGTCCGCGAGTCTCAGGCGGACTGGTCGT
Organism: Methyloceanibacter sp.; assembly: GCA_016649675.1. Classification (GTDB taxonomy): domain Bacteria; phylum Pseudomonadota; class Alphaproteobacteria; order Rhizobiales; family Methyloligellaceae; genus Methyloceanibacter. The sequence continues at coordinate 714 of JAENXG010000240.1, read as the reverse complement.
CCTGGGCAGTGACCCAGGTGACCGCTACTCCATCCTGTTCGGGGACTGCTGAAGCAGGTTAGCCCGAGACCGCGCCACAGTCTCAAAGGGCCAAGCGAGTGCAGGGAGTGATGCAGTAGGCGAGCCAGAGACCGTGCCCCAAGATTCGTCCCGCTCCCGAGTTGGTCACTCCGGTCGAACCGCTCACTGGCCTTTCTACTTTGAGTCAATCTCGTCTGCGGTCACGCTGGCGTGCGTTTTGAATTGCTGGAAAAACTCAATCTCAAAAAGGGCGCTCTTGCTGTCGTCTGCGATAGCCCGACGGACAACAATACCCGGTTCTCGTGCGTATTCTTTCCCGAAGCGGTCAATCGCTTTACGGACAATAACGGCTCCCTCTGAGCCTAGGGCGAAAAACTCGATCTTATAGGGTGGCTCAACGAACGCCCCACCCTCCTCGAGTTAAAAAATCCCTCGCACGATTTTTTCAGTGATCCGCTCCATGCTCTGCTTGGACACGGTAATCGCCATGCGATCCGACGGCGGCTGATTCCAACGGTCTTCGAGTCCAGGATAAACGCCGTGGTCTGGTATCGCCTCTCCAACCATAACGGTTTCGAGGAAACGCTTTCTCGTTGCGGCCCGCGCCTTGCGGTCGCCGTCATCCTTACCTGCTTCGGGATCGATAGCCCGCCTCGCCCTTTCATAACGTCCGCTACTGCCGGGATGACAGGG
>JAENXG010000125.1 GCA_016649675.1 Methyloceanibacter sp. | reverse complement strand
TCGGTGCTTGCCGAGGATACGCTGTTCGCCACGCTCGATCCGACCTTTCGGTCTTTGCCCCTTCCCGGCGGATCGAAGGCGCTCCTCTCCGACACCGTGGGTTTCATCTCGGACTTGCCGACCACGCTGATCGCGGCCTTTCGCGCCACCCTCGAAGAGGTGCTGGAGGCCGACCTCATCCTGCATGTCCGCGACATCGCCGATGCGGCAAGCGGAAGCCAGCGGGCCGACGTGAACGTCGTTCTGAAGGAGCTCGGCATCGACGCGGACGGAGAGCCCGACCGATTGCTCGAGGTCTGGAACAAGGCCGACCTCCTCGATCAAACAGCCTTGCAGCGCGCCGGAAACGAGGCGCCCCGCGCCGGCGCCGTCCTCGTCTCGGCGGCGACGGGGTTCGGCCTCGAAGCCTTGCGCAGCGAGATCGAGCGGAAGCTCAATCGCCGCCGCGAGACCATCGAGATCGCGCTCAGGCCGGAGGAGGGCTCGCTCTCGAACTGGATCTACGAGAATTGCGAGGTGATCGAGCGGTCGGACATGGGCGAGGGGGTGACCTCCTTGCGCATTCGCGTGGCGCCCGAGAAGCGGGAGAGGCTTGCCCGCCTCGCCGGCCCCGCCCGCCTGCGGCTCACGGCGAAGTAGGGTGAACTCCCCGAGTCTAGCCTTTCGTCTCGGCGGCTTTCGCCTCGTCCCACAGCTGATCCAGCTCCTCGAGCGTAGCGTCTTCGGGCTTGCGGCCTTCCTTGGCGAGCGCGGCCTCGATGCTCTCGAAGCGCCGCACGAACTTGGCGTTGGCATCGCGCAAAGCGGCTTCCGGATCGACGCCGAGATGCCGTCCGAGATTCGCCATGACGAAAAGGAGATCGCCGAACTCCTCAACCACGCGCTTCGCCGGCCCATCGTCTTTTGCCTCGTGCGTCTCGTCGAGCGCCGCCTTCAGCTCGGCGATTTCCTCCTCGGCCTTGGCCAACACCGGCGCCAGGCTCGGCCAATCGAACCCCACCTCCGCCGCGCGTGTCTGCAGCTTCACGGCGCGCGTCAGGGCAGGGAGCGCCACCGGCACGTCATCGAGCGTTGAGCTCGCGCGCGCCTCGCCGCGTTCGGCTCTCTCCTCGTCCTTGATGCGCCGCCAAAGGTCCTTCGCGAGGAAATCCTCCCGCAGGCTCGGGTCGGCGAACACATGGGGGTGGCGGCGGATCATCTTTCGGGTGATGGCGTCGACCACATCGGCAAAGCCGAAACGCTCCTGCTCCGCTGCCATCTCAGCGTGATAGACGACCTGCAGCAGGAGATCACCGAGCTCTTCCTTCAGCGCATCGAGATCGTCGCGCGCAATGGCGTCGGCGACCTCGTAGGCTTCCTCGATGGTGTAGGGGGCGATGGTGGCGAAGCTCTGCTTCACGTCCCAGGGACATCCGGTGACCGGATCGCGCAGACGCGCCATGACGGCAAGGAGATCGTCGAGCGTGTGCAGCCGCTTTGCTGATGGCACCTTTGCCGGCTCGTCAGGCATTGAACCCGGCGAGGGACAGGCCGGCGACAGCACGCCACAACGCACGGAATTCGCGGGCATCGTCAATGGGATAGGGAAATACCGGCATTTTCTGCCCCATATCCCGGATTCGCATAAGGTATATTATGGAAAATTTATGCGTGGCCGGTTTCCCGGAGCCGCTCACCCTCAGCGGCGCTCATAATGGTCGCTGACCAGCCGGTTGAGCAGCCGCACCCCGAACCCCGATCCCCAGCTCCGATTGATCTCGCTGTCGACCGACGACATAGCCGTTCCGGCAATGTCGAGATGCGCCCACGGCGTTCCTTCCTTGACGAAGCGCTGGAGGAACTGCGCCGCCGAGATCGAGCCGCCCCACTTCCCCCCGGTGTTCTTGATGTCGGCGACCTTCGATTCGATCATCTTGTCGTATTTCGGCCCGAGCGGCAGCCGCCACAGTCTCTCTCCGGTGACGTTGCCTGCCGCGGCGAGCCACTCGGCGAGCTCGTTATTGTTGCTGAAGAGTCCCGCATGCTCCTTGCCGAGCGCTACCATGACGGCGCCCGTCAAGGTCGCAAGATTGATCAGCGCTTTCGGCTTGAAGCGCTGTTGCGCGTACCAGAGGCAGTCGGCGAGAACCATGCGGCCTTCGGCGTCGGTGTTGAGCACCTCGATAGTCTGTCCCGACATCGCAGTGACGACGTCGCCCGGGCGCTGCGCCTTCCCGCTCGGCATGTTCTCGACGAGGCCGATAATGCCGACGACGTTGACCTTGGCCTTACGCTCGGCCAGCGCCTGCATGAGACCGACGACGCAGGCCGCTCCCGCCATGTCGCCTTTCATGTCCTCCATGCCGGCTGCGGGTTTCAACGAAATGCCGCCGGCATCGAAGGTGACGCCCTTGCCGACAAAGACGATCGGCTCGCCACCCCTTGCGCCGCCACCCCGCCATTGCATGACCGCCATATAACTGGGCTTGTCGCTGCCCTGCCCTACGGCAAGAAGCGCGTTCATGCCGAGTTTCTCCAACGCTTTCTCGGCGAGCACCTCGACCTGGACGCCGAGTTTGGCGAGCTGCTTGGCGCGGGCGGCGAACTCGGCGGGGCCGAGCACGTTCGCCGGCTCGTTGACGAGGTCGCGGGCAAGCATGACGCCGTCGGCGATGGCGCGGCTCGCGGCGAAGGCCTGCCCCGCCGCCTTCGGATCGGCACAGTGGATGACGATCTTCTTCAGCGTTCTGTCGTTCGTTTCCTCCGCTGCGCCGTTTTTCTTGCGCGCGTTGGTCTTGTACTTTTTGAACTTGTAGCCGCGGAGCAGCGCTCCAAGAGCGAAGCTCGCAATGTCGGCGGCCGCGATCTCGCCAGTGGCGGTCTCGAGGAACACATGAGCGGTCGGCCCCTCTTTGCCGGTGAGCAGCCCCCTGACGCTACCGCCGAGATTGAGCCAGTCCTCAGGACCGTAGGACGTGGTCTTGTCGGTGCCTGCGATTACCAGGCGCACAGATTTCAGCCCCTGGGGCGCGAGCAAGTCGACGATCGAATCCTTCTTGCCCTTGAAGCCAGTGATCCCGGCCGCCCTTGACAGCAAGCCCTTCGACTTCTTGTCGAGATCTTGGGCGGTCGGGGTCAGCTTCGGCCCCTCCTCCGCGAACACCACGACGACGCCGTCGGCGGGCGCGCTCTTGCTGGCAAAGGACAATGCGGTTTGATCGCTCACGGCAAGAAACTCCATCGATGACCGTGCCGTCCGGCACCAAGGCAATCGGTCGGGGAAGCGCGCCCGACCGGAAGCCGTCGGCGCACTCACTGGTGCAGATCTGCAACAGCGGCTGGAAATCAGTCGCCCTAGGTAAATCCTGTCAGAAGGGAAAGCAAGCCATTCCAAAAAGCCGAAATTCCGCCATCTTGGCCTGATGGAAATCGTACTTGGTACCAACCGGTTGGCGTCGTTCAAAAAAACATCCAAGCCGATCGGGAATAGGGCCGCAGGGGGAATTTCGAAAGCAGGCCATGACGCTCTTCGGCCGATACATGTTTCGGCAGGTGACGAACGCGTTCCTCGTCATCCTGCTCACGCTGACCACCGTCGTTTGGCTTGCGACCGCATTGAAAGAGCTGAACCTGATCACCTCGCAGGGTCAGGGTATCTTATTGTTTTTCCAGATGACTTTGCTCAGCCTGCCGAGCCTCATGGCGCTCATCGCGCCGAACGCGATGATGATGGCCGCGCTCTACACGCTCGACCGCATGAACGGCGACAGCGAGCTCATCGTGATGACGGCCTCGGGCGCGACCGTCTGGCGCATCGGCGCCTCCTTGCTTGCGCTGGCCGCCATAGTCAGTGTCATCATCCTGCTCTCCAACGTCTTTGTGACCCCTGCGAGCATGCGCGCGCTGCGCAGTTTCGTCACCCAGGTCAGGGCCGACCTCATCTCGCAAGTCCTTCAGCCAGGCCGTTTTTCCAGCCCCGAGACAGGGCTCACCTTCCATATCCGAGACCGCGCCATGGACGGCGATCTGCTCGGCCTCCTCGTCCACGACGAGCGCGATTCGAAGCAGGTCATGAGCTACCTCGCCGAGCGTGGCCGCATCATCACCAATGACCAAGGCTCTTATCTCGTAATGTTCGACGGGTATGTGCATCGCTACAACGGCGAGACCGCAGATAAGGGCGTGCAGATCATCGCCTTCGACCAGAACATGCTCGATATTTCCGAGTTCAGTCCCAAGGATGACAGCGACCACGAGCTGCGCCCGCGCGAGCGCTACATCAGCGAGCTCATGTATCCTGATGCGAAAACTCTCGCCAACAAGCACGATGCCGGGCAACTTCGCTCGGAGTTGCATGAACGCCTGTCGACGCCCCTTTACCCCCTCGTCTTCGCCTTTGTCGCTATTGCGCTTCTTGGCCATGCGCGCACCACGCGGGAGAACCGTTGGGGGCAGATTCTCTCGGCTTTCGGCATCGGCGTGGGATTGCGCGTTGCCGGGCTTGTCGCCGGCAACCTGGTGGCTCTCAGTGCGTGGGCCGTGGCTCTTGTGTATGCTATTCCGGTGGGGGCGATTCTCGTTGCGGCCTGGACGGCGCACGTTAGAATGTCCCCTGAGCTGCGGTCCAAGCTAAGCTTCGAGTTCAAGTTCCAACCAAAAAAGATAATGTTTTGGGCCGGTAGAGGGATACACGCGACGTGAGAGCGCAGATGCCGGGCATCAGTGCAGTGGGGACGCTTGCGCGCTATTTCTCGCTGCGCTTTTTCATCGCCATGCTGGGGATGTTCCTGATCTGTTGCATCCTCATCTTCTTCGTCGATTTCATCGAGATGCTCCGCCGCGCGGGCAATTATTCGGGCGATGTCCCGGGCCTCCTGCTCGTCTGGATGACGCTGCTCCGCCTCCCCTCCTTCTCCGAGCTCACGCTGCCCTTCGCCGTGCTCATCGGAACCATCGGCATCTTCCTGATGCTGAGCCGCTCGTCGGAACTCGTCGTGCTCCGCGCCGCCGGCATTTCGGTATGGCAATTCACGCTGCCTGCGATGATCGTCGCCTTCCTGCTCGGCATCGTCTTTGTGCTGCTCTACAACCCGCTCGCAGCGGCTGCCCGCGGCGAGGCCGAGCGGCTTTATGCGATCGCTTTCGGTCGTGACGAGTCGCTGCTCAAGACCAACAAGAACGCAGGCGCTTGGCTGCGCGAGGACGGCACCGACGGTCCGTCCGTCATCCATGCCGCCGAGGTGCTCAACCAGGGGCTCGAACTCAGCCGCGTCACGGTATTTCAATACGACAGCGATCATGGCCTGACCGAGCGGATCGAGGCCAAGCGAGCCGTGCTCAAGGACGGCCGCTGGGAACTCGAGGATGCGTGGGTGAGCGCCGTCGGCCAAGAGCCCGCGCTCTATAAGCGCTATCTCCTCAGCACCTATCTCACGCCGGCGCAGGTGCGCGACAGCCTCGGCACGGTCTTCTCCATCTCCTTCTGGGATCTGCCGAACTTCATCCAGATCGCCGAGAAGGCGGGCCTTCCGGCCACACAATATCGCGTGCAGTATCAGCTTCTCCTATCGCGGCCGTTCCTGCTCGTGACAATGGTACTGATCGCGGCGACCTGTTCGCTCAGGGGCTTCCGCTTCGGCAACGTTCAGATCAACGCCATTATCGGGCTCGCGGCGGGCTTTGTGTTCTTTGTGCTGTCCGAGGTGTCGCACAATCTCGCCATGGCCGGGCTGACCTCTGCCGCAGCCTCTGCCTGGGTTCCGGTGATCATCGCGGCGTCGCTCGCGATGACCGTGCTCTTGTACAAAGAGGACGGGTGATGACCGGGAACCGCGCAAGGCTGATGAAGATGCGCCGGGCCCTGCCCGGCCTCGCTGCGTCTAATGGCGCTTCGTTGGCCCGCCTATCGGCATGGCTGCGCGCCGGCTTTGTCGCAGGCCTGCTTGCAGCCTCATTGCTGGTTTTTTGCCTGCCCCCAGCCTTCGCCAAATCTGCGACCTCCGGTCTCGGCGGCGGTTCCGCCAGCGCAAGCTCGAAGGCCGCAGAACAGCAGCGCCAGCAGTTAGGCAAAATGCTCCAGCAGCCCAAGATCGACTCGACCGAGCCCATGCTGCTGCAGGCCGACGAGATGGTCTACGACAACGAGAATTCGAAGATCACCGCCAAGGGCAACGTCGAAATCTACTACGGCAGCTACACCCTTCTCGCCGACCGGGTGGTCTACGACCGGGGCACCAACACGCTGACGGCAGAGGGGAACGTCAGTATCAAGGACCCCGACGGCGCGGTGATCACCGCCGATCACATCACGCTTACCGACGATTTCCGTGACGGCTTCATCGACGCGATGAAGCTCGTCACCAAGGACGACACTCGCATCGTCGCCTCCTCGGCGTCGCGCCAGGCCGGCAATGTCACGGTGTTCGAGGATGGTTGGTTCACGCCATGCAAAGTCTGCCAGGAGGACCCGAGCAGGCCGCCCACGTGGCGCATTCGCGCGAAGACGATCACGCATAAGCGCGACGAGGCCACCCTTACCTACAACAACGCGTTCTTCGACTTTTTCGGTGTGCCGGTCTTATGGGTTCCCTACTTCCAGAGCGCCGATCCGACAGTCAAGCGGAAGTCGGGCTTTCTCATGCCGAGCTACGGCAATTCCACCGTGCTTGGGACCACGGTCATGGTCCCCTACTATTTCGCCCTATCCGACCACTACGACTTCACCTTAGCGCCGATGTACACCTCGAATGCGGGCACGCTGTTGCAGGGCTTCTGGCGCCAGCGCCTCGCTAGTGGCGGCTATCGCATCGACCTTGCCGGCGTATTCGACAAGGGAACAATCGACGCCCCAACCAACGGTGATTTTCGCGGAAGCGTCTACACCCAAGGCAAGTTCGCGCTCGATCCCTATTACAGTTGGGGCTGGGATATTCTCGCCGAGACCGACGATACCTTCCGGCGCTTCTATAACCTCGACAGCAAGATCAAGACCGATCGCGTCGATCAAATCTATCTCGAAGGCCTGCACGACCGGAACTATCTCTCCACCCGGTTCTACAACACGAAGAGCCTGTTGTTCTCCGA
>JAENXG010000442.1 GCA_016649675.1 Methyloceanibacter sp. | reverse complement strand
CTGCGGCGCGATCTCGGCGATCACTTGCGCCTCCCACGATCCTTTGGCGACCGACATGTTGGAGAGTTTGTAGTCCAGGCTGCGGTCGCGCCCGTCTTCCGTCAAATTCTCGATCACGGTGTAGATCACCTCGAGGTGAGCACCCCTGAAGGCGCTCAACAATCGGCGGATGTTGGGGATGACGCGGGCGGTCGCCGCGTCGTGGAACGCGGGCCGCTCCGTTCGGTCCTTGGGCCCGCAGATCTCATTTTGCGCATCGACGATGAGCAGCGTGGCGCGGCCTGTGAGGATCGGCCGGTCACGGGTGAGGCGGAATTGCGAAGCCGTCATGCGATCAATAGGCTGTTGCGATATTCGGTCAGGCGGGGTGGAATGAGCAATCGAACGCGGGATCAGCGCCGCAAGGGAGTGTAGCATGCGAACAATCGCCGCCATTGTTTCTCTGATGATCCTCGTCGCGGCGGGCCTTCCCGCGGCGCGAGCCGGCGAGGCCGAGACCGTCGGCGCGATCAATAAGGCCGCCGCCGCCCTCGATCAGGCCTTCGAACGGCAGGACCAGGAGGCGGTCAAGCGGCTGATGACGCCCGACCATATCGCGGTCACGCCCTATTATGACGGGGTGCAGACCGTGGCCGATCAGCTGGCCTCGCTGCCTGATCTCCAATATGAGCAGAAGGCCGATGGCAAACCGCTCATCACGGTGCTCGGCCCTGACGCCGCCATGCGCACGTTCACGGCCGACCTCAAGGGCAGCCTCGCCGGGAAGTCCATTGCGAGCAAGGTGTTCGTGAGCGAAGTCTGGGTGAAGGCTGACGGGGCGTGGGTCGAGAAGTTCTACCAGGTGACGACGCTGCAGCCTTGAGCCGGGACAGCGGCTTGAAACGCCGCAGAGCGGGGCCGGGCAAGGCGGCGGTGAAAACCGGCAGCCTGTGGAGCGAACTTTCATCGCGGCACCTGACTGATGAGGCCGTCGACATGCTCCTCGAGCGCCCGGGCGTGCGCATCGAGCGGATCGTCTCCACGGGCCAAGTCACTCCTGACGGTCAATGGTACGACCAGGTGGCCGACGAGTGGGTGCTTGTCGTCGCGGGCGCGGCGCGGCTCCGCATCGAGGGCGAAGATGAGGACCGGGAGCTTGGCGAAGGCGACTGGATCGTGCTTCCTGCCCACTGCCGCCACCGGGTCACATGGACGAGAGAGGAGCCGCCCACGGTCTGGCTCGCGATCCATGTTGCGGCCGCGGAAGCTGCGGCGCCGCGCGGGGGCTAGAGCATGATCCGGAAAAGTGGGAACCGGTTTTCCGAAAAGATCATGCGCGTAAAAAGAATCTAGAGCGCTGTCGCGATTCAACTTTAGACGATGGCGCTCTAGAGGCCGTCCTTGAACTTGATCGCCGCATGCGCGCCGTCGCAGAACGGCTTGTTCTTCGAGGCGCCGCAGCGGCAGAGGGTCACGCGGTTGCGAACCTCATAGTTGAAGCCATCGGCGCTCGTCACTTGAATGCCGCCGCGCACCCATAACGGGCCGGAGCAGTCCTCGACCGGATCCTCGATCAGGCCGAGGGAGGGCTCATAAGGCGGCTCGATCGGCTCTCTCGTTTCATTGTCCCACGCCACCAGCCGGCCAGATGGGCAATCGCAGGTCTGGCGCACGAAATTCAGCCGCGCCTCGGCATTGTCCGTTTCGCCCACGAGAGTCCATACCTGCCCATTCGGATCGCAGAAGCGCGCGAAGGCGCACAGGCTCTCGGCATCGGTCAAAAACATGACCGGACCGGGGATGACCTTGGCTTGCTCGAGATAGGTCTTGCGGCTGGCGGTCTCGGTGCCGTCGAAGGCGATCTTGGCGTGAGTCCCATCGCAATAGGGCTTGGTCGCGCTGCCGCCGCACCGGCACAGCGCCACTTGCGCGCGCTCGGGGAATTTGCGCCCCCACTCGTAGCGCACCGACTCGCCCTCTTCATTCGCTCCGATCGTGACGAGAGCGAGCGGCAAATCGCCCGAGACGAGATAAGGGCCGTCCTTGGTGACGCGAATTTCCGCTAAGGTCTCGGCGCCTTTCCCGGGTTTCGGTTCGCGGTGCGGCATGGCTAACGACCCAAGCTCCCTCGCTCGACAGGTTAGGCTGCCATATTGCAGGAACAGCAGATATAACTATGACGGCTGCTCATCGAGGAAGCAAACGAGCGGGCCCGAGGCAAAGTGCGCGGGACCGGCACGGCGTTGCCAAGAGGAGGAAACCTATGGCTGGGCAAGACATTACCCGCGACCAACTGGCGGAGCTTTTGAACGAGGACCT
>JAENXG010000498.1 GCA_016649675.1 Methyloceanibacter sp. | reverse complement strand
GGCAGGCACATTGCGTCCGCGATGGATAGTGGCAGGAGCGGCGAACTTGTTGACCTCGCGAGGTCGCGGAGAGCACCTCGCAAGCCCTATGTATGATGGGTGCTGATCTAACCGTCGCCGGGAATGTCCGCTTCGCTCCCGAAAGCGGACTTGCGTAAGTCAGGTGCTCAACGACCGCTTTGTGCCACAAGCGGACGTGCGCCGAGTTGATGGGTCACCTTGTCCTCGGCAGCGAAGCGAGAGAAGGACGACGCTCGAACAACGGCTATCCGTTCCCGGCATTCGAGCTAGTTTGAGCCGAACGGGAGGGGGTACCGTTGGCTTTCTTTGCTAGTCTCTCTATCGGTGAGACTGTCGCCGTCATTGGATGGTTCGAATACGCTGATGCGGCTCTTGCCGCCCTCTCGGGCCTGATACAGCGCTGCGTCCGCATCGCGATATATTCGGCCAAAGTCGGCGTGAGCACCGTCATGTACCGCGATGCCGATCGACACGCTGAACTTGGCACCGGTCAGCTGCATCGGCCCCCCCGACAGTTTGGCGAGGATACGCTTTGCAATTTCCACGGCCTCGTCCTTATTGCAATCGGGGGCAAAGATCAGGAACTCGTCCCCGCCAAATCGCGCGCATTCATCGCCTTCGCGGCTGCTTTTGCGAACGGCTTCCGCAGTGAGCGCAATTACCGCATCGCCAGTGGCATGACCACGGATGTCGTTGATCATCTTGAGATTGTCGATATCGACGAGCAGCGTCGCATTAATCGCCTCATGCCGTGCTAAGGATTTAACGACGGCGTCTATGGCTCCGCGGCGATTGAGCAGTCCCGTCAGGCTGTCGCGAATTGAAGCGTCATAAAGCTGATGCACGCGATGGTGCATGGCGGAATAATACAGCGCGACCAGGTAGCCGATAACCAATGACACAATCAGGGCAGCCACCAAGCTACCAATTGCGATGGCGCGGAAACGTGCTTCTTCAGCGAAATAGTATTGCAAGTCGAAATCCACGCCAACAAAACCACTGTACTGGCCCTTACTATCGTAGATTGGCACGTGGGCAGTGAGAAAATCCCCGTAGTCGTCGTGCTCGAAAGTGGGAGTCACGTAGGTCTTTCCGGCAGCGATCTGCTGCAGCCAGTCGTCTTCGTATTCCTTGCGGAGATCAAACCGCTCCATGTACTTCGATGCAACCAACTGGCGGCTCGTTCGCAAAGCGGCTGAAGCGGCCGTGTCGAGAACGAAATACGGAATGCCACCCCGATCGACCATCGTGTACAGGTAAAAGATATTAGGATCTGCGGAGTGGAAGCGTACTAGCGGGCTCAGCGCGCGGGCGTAGAGCTCGTCGCTATAGTTCGCAGGGTCGAGTAATTTACGGTGCAGGTCTCCATCGACAACACTGGCGGCGACCTGCCCAACTTCCCCCACATGCGAACGGAGCTCTTCCCACCGGGCTTGCGTCGACAGCCATTGTGGGATGGCCACCATCGATACCAGTACGATGGCAGCGGCCAAGCTCGCAACGATGAACACTATCCAATGGAATTGGCGTCGGACGTTGGTTGCACGCCGTTGTGGCGATGGGTCCTTTGGCAAAGGTGCAAGCACGCTTATTCACCTTTTCTTCGCAGAGGGATTATCGGAGGTTAGCGCAGGCTGGTTTTAATGATTGCGGCGAGCTCTCGCCTACCGAGCGTGGGAGCTTAAATTCTTGTAGACGTGTAGCGCTCAGCATTTGATTTCGATTTAACCTGATCTGTCTAAATTGAATCTCTTGTATCCTCGGCGCGCACCGGTGGGCTCGCTAGCACTGAGCGCCCTAATCGCGGCGTCCGCCGAAAACCGCTGGGGGGATTTTTGCGCGCCCGGAGCCTCGCAATGTCTGCTTTGGGTCAGAAGC
>JAENXG010000339.1 GCA_016649675.1 Methyloceanibacter sp. | reverse complement strand
GCAACAGTCTCGGCCGGGATTCCGACATGGAACCCTCATCCGCCCTGACGCGGCACCACTTGGCTTGGTTGCCTGCTCTGTCCAAAACCCTCGATACCCTGTCGTTGCCGCAGCGCTTCGCTAGACCGAAATGCTAATGCCGATGTCGCGGTGGGCGGAACTCAGCCACTGGCCCTTTCGCCCGGACGTCAATAAGGATCGGCCCGGCGTCCCCCGGATGGTTGCTCCTGAGGTCTTGAGCGTGAAGAGTGAAACTATAGGCCATCGGGCGACCCGGTTCCAGGTGGCTCTTGTCCTTTCAAACTCTATCGATCAGACAGCTTGCAACAGCAATTCTGCCCGCTTCTACGCTCCTCGCAAGATCGGCTCTCGTCGCGCGTGCTGCGCCTAATGGAAGTGGCCCGCGAGGCCAATGATGCCGATCGCGATGAGATAGATCGCCACCACGTAATTGAGCAAGCGCGGCATGAGCAGGATAAGAATTCCGGCGATCAAGGCGATCACTGGACTGACCAGGAGTGGATCAAGCGTCATCGTTTCTTCCCCGTAAGATGGGCCGACAGACCCGATTCGTGAGATAGACGAGGCGCAGCATAAGGCATCGGGCATAGCTTGTCGTGGCTGGAAAAGGTGGCGAAGACTTGGGCATCCGGCACGGGAAACTAAAGTGTCCAAGCCACCTTCAATCTTGTTCCAAAAAGTATATATCCCCGTCTTGCCCTTGCCGCTTTTGATGGCAAAGGGTAATGCACCGGGCCGGTCGGAGGGGACCGACCAACACCTCGCGCGGGGAGAAGGGGGGCGGGCAGTAGCATGATCGTCGACGAACCTGGCTTCTGGCTCGCCGTTCTGCAAATCATCTGGATTGACGTCCTGTTGTCGGGCGACAACGCCGTCGTCATTGCGCTTGCCTGCCGCAAGCTGCCCCCCAATCAGCGCCTATGGGGCGTCGTCCTTGGGACCATCGTCGCTATCAGCCTGCGCGTCGTCTTCGCCGGCTTGATCACGACACTGATGCAATTGGCTTATCTGAAGCTCGTCGGCGGCGTGCTGCTGTTGTGGATCGCCGTCAAGCTGCTGGGCTCAGAGGAGAACTGCAAGACCGGTCAGATCGAGTCGGTCGACAATCTGTTGCGCGCGATCAGGATCGTCGCCATCGCCGACGTGGTGATGAGTCTCGACAACGTCATCGCCATCGCCGCGGTAGCCGAGAAATTCGAGGCGCCGGAAAGCTATGCGCTATTGATGTTCGGGCTCGCCGTCAGCATCCCGCTGATCATGGCCGGCGCCGCCATCGTCATGAGCGTGCTCGAGCGCTTCCCCATCGTGGTGTGGGCCGGCGCCGCCCTGCTCGGCTGGATCGCCGGCGAAATCATTGCCAAGGACCCGTTGTTCACGGCCAATCTCGATCCCGCTACGGCGCACACCGTCTGGCTCATCGGCGCGACTCTTGGCGCGCTATTCGTGGTGTGCGCGGGTTTGGTTCGCCGGCGCTGGCTCAGGCGAAGCGCACCGGATCACATCTAGCTTCGTGACGAGTAGCTGACATGAGCGGTCCAGGTCAGGGCCCGCCGGGCTTGGCCGCCGCCGGGTCGGCCGTGACCGGACTCGCCGGGCGCTTATCACCTTTCGGACCCCCTGCCACGTTGTCGGCCACGAAGGCGCCGCGCTTGCCCATCGGCTTCGATCCGCCGCGCGTCGTGTCCTGCGCCGTCTGCAGCTCGAGCTCGGCGTTGATCTCGGCGCCGAGCAGCACGATGTAGAAAGAGATGTAGAGCCAGAACAGGAGCACGATCACCGCGCCGAGCGAGCCGTAAGTTCTGTCGTAGTGGGCGAAGTTCGCGACATAGAACGAGAAGCCCACCGAAGCGAGCAGCCATATCGTGGTGGCGAAGAGCGAGCCCACGCTCACCCAGTGCCATTTGGCGCTGCGCCGGCAAGGGCCGTAGCGGTAGAGGAGCGAGAGCAGGACCAGCACCAGAAGCGCAAGCAGCGGCCAGCGCGCAACTCTGACGACCAGCTCGAATTGATGGGAGTAGCCCGCATAGGCGAAGAGGATGGGCACATAGACGATGGCCAGCAGCCCAATGACTCCGCCGAGAATTCCGACAATGGCGAAGGTGAAGGCGCTCAGATAGAAGCGAAGCAGGCCGCGGCGCTCCGGCTCCTCATAGGCGATGTTGAGGGCAGCGAAAATGGCTTGCGTCAGAGACATGACGCTCCACAGCGACAGCCCCAGGCTCAGAGCGAAACTCCAGCCGAGCACCCTGTTCGAGGCTTCGGCGACGCGGCGGATCTGATCGATGACGAGGCCGTAGGCTTCGACCGGCAGCACCGATCCAAGCATGGCAAATTGCTGCTCGACGGTGGCGGGATCGGCAGTGAGCCCGTAGAGCGAGATCAGCGCCGAGAGCGCCGGAAAGATGGCGAACAGCGCATAGAAGGCGCAGCCCGCGGCGACTACGGAGAGATTGTCGCGTGAGCTCTCGGTCCACACCCGCTGCGCGACCTGCCACCAGCCCTTGAGCGGGATATGGTAAGGACGCGTCGCGTCGCGACCGTAAGGATCGGGCTTGCGGCTCATGGCCTTATGAAGGATCGTGGGGGGGCCCAAAGACAAGCGGATATTGCAGGGCCGCGCTTTGCGGTTCCCGGCGCCGGGCCTCCGGCAAGAGGCTCATGCCTTGCGACCGGAGGGGTGGCCGAGTGGTTGAAGGCACCGGTCTTGAAATTCTATTGCCATCGTTCCAAGATATCCTCGGCAGTAACGAAACATCCCGGTTTGTCGGTCTCTTGGAGCGACAGAATGCTTGATTGACCGTTCCTATCGCAGTGAGTGCTACCGAGTTGGATAGCGACTTCGGTAGCAAGGGTAGCTGGAATGTTCTCACCCGCTCATCCCCTCCTGATCGGCCCCCACCGAGTGGTCCGGTGGCAATGTTAGTTTAGGGACGGTCTCGGCGCCAGCGGTAGCGTGGCCGGCG
>JAENXG010000458.1 GCA_016649675.1 Methyloceanibacter sp. | reverse complement strand
TCGGACGTCAACGAAGCTGCAGCGGCAGAATGCCCTCTAACCGCGTATGTGGTCGTCCAGAAAGTCAAGTGTCGGCGCTGGACCCGCTCCTCGTGGCTGTGTGAGATCGTTGGCGCGACACACGACGTTGGTACCAAATCGCTCGGCGAGTTCATCAATTGCCGCCTCCAAGCGGCGCTGCCGAGCAGAAGTGCTGAAAAGATCGAGCTGAACCCGATCTTCGATTTCGACAAGGTCGAAAGCGACCATGCCAACCAGGCGGAAGGGACCAGGTTGGTCGAACTCATTGAGAAGATCGACACCCACTGAATAGAGCCTCTCCGTCGTGTCGGTCGGCTCACTGAGCCGGCGTTGACGGCTCAAGACCTGAAAGTTGGTGGTCTTGAGCTTTATGCCCACGCCCAAGGCCAAGTACCGCTTTTGTCTGAGACGCCTGCCGATCGTGTCGGCTGATCGGCGAAGGTAGAGCCTTATCTCCGCCTTCCCGCATACATCCCTCTCGAGCGTGCGTTCTGACCCAATGCTCTTAGAGGCTCGCCGCCCGATGACCTGCCGGGGATCTTCTGCCTGGGCCAGCGCATGGAAGTGCAGGCCGGCCCTTCCAAGCTTTGCGGAAAGGAACTGTGGGTCTGCGTTAGCCACCTCTCCGATCGTTTGCAGCCCGATCTGGTGAAGGCGCGATTGAGTCTTGGGCCCGACACCCCACAGCCATGTCACGGGAAACGGTGCAAGCCAGGCTTTGGCATCCTCCGGCGGCACCACGGTCAAGCCGTCCGGCTTTTGGCAGGCGCTGGCAACTTTGGCTGCGTACTTGGTTGCCGATAGGCCGACCGATGCCGTCAGGCCACCGGTGGCTTCACGAACCGCCTCTTTCAGGCGGCGTCCGATGAATTCGGGGTCGCCAAAGAGTTGCTCCGAGCCGGTCATGTCGAGGAAAGCCTCGTCGAGGCTTATCGCCTCAACCTCAGGTGAAAAATTGGCGAACACCCCCATGATCGTCTTGGAAACTTCCTGATAGCGATCGAAACGGGGTGGAACAATCACCGCGCTGGGGCACAGGCGCCGTGCCTTGGCCATCGGCATCGCGCTGCCAACGCCATACGGGCGAGCCTCGTAGCTGGCCGTGAGCACGACCCCGCGATCGCTTGGAGGACCAACAAGCACTGCCCTTCCACGCAGCGCAGGATCATCGAGTTGCTCAATCGCCGCGTAGAACGCATCCATGTCGGCGTGAGCGACAATCCGTGGCCAAGCTCTTTCTGAGCGAATCATCGCAGGAAGAGTCTAGACCATGTCCGAGAGCCTTCGCTTCAATTTCCTCTTCTGTGGAGCTAGCGGCATGCGCTCGCCATCTGCCCTTCGCTACACGCTCCTAACAGCCCAAACGCCTCAGAGAGCAAGCCAATTCCTCACAAGTCCGCTGATGCTTGGGGAAGTTGTGGGGATGGCCGGGCGTTACACCGGCAGCTATCTTGACCGATCCAACGGCTGCCGCGCCGTGGCGACCCTGGCTGACATCGGCCAAGCTTCACTCGTCGGACGCATCCCCAATTCAAATATGGCCTCGCCCACAGCGATGGCCAACCATCACGAAGGGCGTTCACGTTTTCCCTTCAGGGGACCGGACATCGCATCGGTCCCTCTAGGTCGCACATGGCACGAACCCGCCTTTCGAAGCTTCCGCCTTGGCTTCGGCTCCTGGCCGACATCGCGGATGCCTGAAGGAAACCTGGTCTAGTGGGTTGCCTTGGCAATTCAGCCACGCCCATTAAGCTCTTCGAGGCGGCCCGCGAGTTGGTTCAGCTCCCACTTTCGCGCCAATGCAGCCGCCCTATGCCACGTTGGCTTTTGGCTCCTAAGACTTGGCAGCGGGGCCTTTTTATTCATCGTTGCGATTGATCGGTAAAGCCGCAGGCTTTCCGCTTGTGCATGAAAGCGGCCGGCAGCGAGCGCGGCTTCGAGGCTGCCGTATCTCTCCAGCAACGTAGCAGCACCCGTTGCGCCAACGCCCGGTGCGCCCGGCAACTTGTCGGACGGATCGCCGCGCAAGGCGATAAAATCCGGAACCTGCCCGGGATCGACGCCATACCGCGCGCGAACCTCGGCGGGATCGATTCGCGCCATCTCGCCGGCGCGGACGGGATAGAGGATGGTGG
>JAENXG010000502.1 GCA_016649675.1 Methyloceanibacter sp. | reverse complement strand
GCTGCCATCGATGCCGCCAAGGCAGGACTCGGCATCACGCGGGTGCTGTCCTATCAGCTCGCAAGCAGCGTGGCCGACCAGTCGCTCCGCTTGATCCTCGAGGATTTCGCGCCCGATTCCATCCCGGTCAGCCTGCTCCACCGCGAGGACCGCTTGCCGCAGGCCAAGGTGCAGAGCTTTGTCGCCTTCGCCGTGCCCCGCCTGCGCCAGGCCCTGAAGTTAGGCGCGATATGACCTCCGGACAGGCTCCGGCCTCCCCATCTCCTTCCCAAAGCGGCCACAAGCTGCTAAAGGAGGCCGCCAACCGGTGGGACGGTTCCAAGCCCGCCGTGAAGTGAGGTTGGCCGATGCCCGAAGGGCAGTTCCCCGATAACAGGCAATTCCCCGACAGCGCCATTGCGCTCACCTTCGACGACGTGCTGATCCGGCCGGCGGCATCGAACGTGCTGCCGAACGAGGTCGATGTCTCATCCCGCGTCACCCGCTCGATCTCGCTCCATGTCCCGGTGATCTCCTCGGCCATGGACACCGTCACCGAGGCCAGGCTCGCCATCGCCATGGCGCAAGCCGGCGGCATGGGGGTAATCCACCGCAATCTCACCCCCGACGAGCAGGCCGCCCAGGTGGCGCAGGTGAAGAAGTTCGAATCGGGCATGGTGGTGAACCCGGTCACCATCACGCCGGAGGCGTGCCTCGCCGACGCGCTGAAGCTGATGGCCGACCATCAGATCTCCGGCATCCCGGTGGTTGAGCCGGCCGGCAATGGCGGGGGCGCTGGCAGGCTCGTCGGCATCCTCACCAATCGCGACGTGCGCTTCGCCACCAACCCGAAGCAGCGGGTGGCCGAGCTGATGACCAAAGAGAATCTCATCACCGTCACGGAGAGCGTCGGCATGGAGGAGGCGAAGCGCCTGCTCCACCAGCACCGCATCGAGAAGCTCGTGGTCGTCGATGACGAATATCGCTGCATCGGTCTCATCACCGTGAAGGACATCGAGAAGGCGCGGCTGCATCCCAATGCCTGCAAGGACGAGCAGGGGCGTTTGCGCGTGGCGGCGGCGACCAGCGTGGGCGACGACGGGCTTGCGCGCGCCGAGCGGCTGATCGACGCCGGCGCCGACCTGATCGTGGTGGACACCGCGCACGGCCACTCTGCCCTTGTGCTCGATCAAGTCCGCCGCATCAAGCGGCAGTCGAACGCGGTGCAGGTGCTCGCCGGCAACGTGGCGACGGGGGAAGGGACCAAGGCGCTGATCGACGCCGGCGCCGACGCCGTGAAGGTCGGCATAGGACCGGGCTCGATCTGCACCACCCGCATCGTGGCCGGTGTCGGCGTGCCGCAGTTCACCGCCCTGCTCGATGCGGTCGAGGTGGCGCGGAAGAGCGATATCCCGGTGATCTCGGACGGCGGCATCCGCTATTCGGGAGACCTCGCCAAAGCGCTCGCAGCCGGAGCGGATTGCGTGATGCTCGGATCGTTGCTCGCCGGCACTGACGAGAGTCCGGGCGAGGTGTATCTGTACCAAGGCCGCTCCTATAAGGCCTATCGCGGCATGGGCTCGATCGGCGCCATGGCGCGCGGCTCGGCCGACCGCTATTTCCAGCAGGACATCAAGGATGCGCTGAAGCTCGTGCCTGAGGGCATCGAGGGGCAGGTGCCCTATAAGGGCCCGGTGGGAAGCGTGCTCCACCAGCTGATCGGGGGCTTGCGCGCCTCCATGGGCTATACCGGCGCCAAGACGCTGGCCGAGTTCCAGGCCCGTGCCGAGTTCATCCGCATCTCGACGGCAAGCTTCCGCGAGAGCCACGTCCACGACGTGACCATCACGCGCGAGTCACCCAACTACCCGCGCGAGGGGTGACGGCTAACCAATAACCGC
>JAENXG010000142.1 GCA_016649675.1 Methyloceanibacter sp. | reverse complement strand
TGCTCATCGTGGGCTACTGCTGCGGCATCCGCTCTGAGCGCAGGCTCACCCAAGAAGTCGAGTTGCACCTAGCGTATCGCTGGTTCTGCAAACTCGATCTCGAAGACGAGATCCCGCATCACTCGACCTTCTCGGCCAACCCATTTGCGTTTTTTACCGATGCCGCGTGGATGGACCTGGGCTTCCCAGGTCACCTTGAGGTGCAGCGCGACATCGTTACGAAGCTCGGTCCTACTGTTGGTATCACGCTGAAGGCACACGCCCAGCTCAACTACACATCGACCATTATTCAGTCTGGCGTCGCTTACGAGATTGCCCGATGGCCGAATAGTGGAGGGACAGGCTTCACCGCCTTAGATGCCATGGGAAGCTTCCGCTATTGGAACCAAGATGCTGACCTCTCATTACACGTTACCGGAACCGCGACCTTGAATCTTGAGGACCTTGGACTGGTGCTGCAACGCTCAGGGACGCGGGCGATCGCTAAATCCGGCACGCTCGAGTGGGTGGACCCGGTCGTGGGAGGACGTATCAGGCACGAGATTTCCGCCGGAAAAGAGCTTTCGCTTGAAGGGGACGTGGGCGGGTTTGGAGCGGGCAGCGAATTTTCCTGGCAGGTAGTCGCGGCCTACGGCTACGACACCATGTTCTTGGGGATGCCGCTTCACGCAGTGCTCGGCTATCGCGCCCTTTCGGTGGATTTCAGCGAGACCGGTGCGCATGGCAAGAACGGCATTGATGCCGTGTTGCATGGGCCTCTGCTCGGAGCGACCTTTCGCTGGTAATGACTTAGCGGCAACGGACATTTGATGTCGGCCAAGCTTGGGTCGGCTCTTGATCCATAGCGGAGGTCAGCCGACCAGAGGCTAGAGAGCCGCGCGACAGCTGGTAATGCCCCACTTTGACCCCGGCGGACATATCCCGGCCTTGCAATGTGAATTAGTGCCGCCGCGATGAATGGCTATTCTGCAATGGTCTGGCGCGGAACCGCCTCGTAGGGATCGGCTTTTCCGACGATACCGGATTCCACGTATCCGGTTACCTCAGGTTCCCTAACCTTTGTGCCGGGCATGATCTCAAAGCGCGGGTCGAAGTCGACCATGGTCGAAGCGAGCTGCTTCAGAATGCTCACGTCACCGTCCACTTTGGCGGTTCCGTCCGCTATCTGCGCTTCGAGGGTTTTCGCGCCCATCATTGTTTGCTCAAGATGAGACCGATTGATGGTTAGAGTCAGGTCGGGTTTGTCGGCGAGAAAGCCCTTGATGTTGGTGAGCGTGGCGTTCTCCAGCTCGATCAGGAATTTCTCGCCATTGTCGGGCGTGATGAGGTTGATCGTGAACCGCATGCCTTCGGCCTTGCGGCTATCCATGCGAATGCCGAGGAAGTTGAGGAACAGCTCGGTGGACATGGCCCGGATCACGTCGGGGCTGCTTGAGTTGGCGGTCTCGCCCTGCGGAATCCCCGACCTGAGCTCGTAAGCGGCGGCAAGGAAGCTGTTGCGCAGGCCTGGGTTCTCCTGTTGGTAGCCGAGTTGCTCGAAGATATCCGCCAGCAGGTCCTTAGCGGTCTCGTTATCTGGTTGCGCCTGCACCAGCTTGTTCACGATCTCTGAGGCGAGCAGGTATTGACCCTCATCATGCAACTCCCGACCACGAGCGAGGATCTTATCGGCACCGCCCATCATCTCCACATAGAGCGGTGCGGAGTCGGCTGGCGATAGCGGGATGAGAGTTGTCGGGTTGCAATCCCAGAACCCGAGGTAGCGCTGAACGACGCCGCGCGCGTTGTGCTGAGGAGAGCCGTGGTAGCCGCGGCAGAACCACTTGTCCTGCAGACCCTTCGGGACCTCATAGACGTTGTGGATCTGGTTGATGGTCACGCCCTGGTTGGCGAGGTGCAGCACCTGGTTATTCATGTTCGCGTAGAGGTCGCGTTGACCGCGCAGCACCTCCTGGATGCGCTCGTTGCCCCAGCGTGGCCAGTGGTGCGAGGCGAACATGACCTCGGCCTCGAGGCCGAACCGATAGAGCGCCTCGCCGATGTATTTCGACCAATTGAGAGGATCGCGCACCGGAGCGCCACGCAGCGTGTAGATATTGTGCAGCGACGCGATGACGTTTTCGGCCATCCAGAGCGCCTTCATGTCGGGGATGTAGGTGTTCATCTCCCGGGGCGCCTCGGTGTTCGGCGTGTATTGGAAAACCATAGGCACGCCGTCGACCTCGATCTCCTCGATGGCCTCCTTGACGTAGCGGTTGGGCGCGATCAGCCCGACGGCTCCGGCCGATACGGCCTGACCGAGCCCCTGACCGACATAACCATAAGGACTGGCTGGCAACAGGAGGCCGTATTGGTAGAACAGCCGCCGATTCATGGCGTTGCCGGCGTAGACGTTCTCGGAGATCGTAAAGTCCATGAAGTCGATGGGCGCGATGACGGGGATCTTCCCCGACCGCGCATCCGCTTCGTCGACGATGGCGCGCACGCCGCCCCAGTGGTCGGCATGCGTGTGCGAATAGACGATAGCCGAGACGGGAAGGCCTTGCCCGACATGCTCCTGAAATAGCTTCCAGGCCGCACGAACCGGTTCGGCGGTGACCAGTGGATCGAAGACGATCCAGCCGGTCTTGCCGCGGATGAAGGTGATGTCGGATAGGTCGAAACCGCGGACCTGATAGATGCCCGGGATCACCTCGTAGAGCCCGTAATTGTTGTTCAATTTGGACTGACGGAGCAGCGAGGAGTGAATGCTGTCGAACTCGTCTTGTTCATCGAGAAATTGGAACCGCTCCATGTCCCAGGCGACATGGCCAGCATCCGCCATGATCTTGAGGTCTTTCATCGGAGCAATAAGTCCCTTCTTCTGCTCCTCGAAATCTCTTTTATCGGCGAACGGCAGCGTCGCCTTAGCCTGCTTCAACGCGTCCAACGTGAATTTTGAGGGTGCTTTACCCTTGGGATGGAAATGTCCCTGCAAAGGGTCAATCTGCTGAGCACGCGCGGGGGCCACATCCAAAACGAATTGATCGGCCAGGGCGAAGGCGGCTGCCGCAGCAGGAACGGAAACCATGAACTGTCGTCTGGTGGTCATCGCCTGCTCCTGTTTGAGAATGAGTTCGCTTTTACGCGATACGTTGAAGGTCAGGATGAGGAAAAACCACGTTGATGGTTTCTCAGCTAATGAGCCTGCGTAAATGCCGGGTCCTGCTATCGTTGGCAGGACCCGGCACACAAGCCTCGCTTGAGCGCGCTACAGGTTAGTGCTTCGTGTATTTCACAAGGCCTTTAGTACAGGCGAAATCAAATTCGCTCTTCGAGATTTGTCCGTTGTGGTCGGTATCCACCAACTTGAAGTTGACGATGTAAGGGACGGCGTCTTTTTTTGCTAGCGCATCGCCTGTGGGAACAGCTTTGCTCCAAACTTCCTGACACTGCTCGGGGGTCAGAACGGCTGATGGACGACCGGAGGTCATCTGCCCGGCCAGGGCATACCCGGTGGTGAGCAGCAATGCCAAACTTGTAACAGTCGTCAATCTAATCATCGAACTTGTCCTCCGGTTGAGATCACGAAGCTTCACGCTGAGCGATGCTCTGGCGCAGGCCAGTCATATCGTGGAACGACTGCGCCTAAATTGATCAGAGTCAAATTGCAGGTTTCGACTGTAGCAGTCACATCCGGCGCGCCTCTCGATGAGCGCGCGAGGGAAGTTATTACCGCCAGCCACAAATCCTACGTCCCCGATGCCACCGGCAACGCCAGTGACGGTGACGGTGACGCGGACCTACGTGCACGGTCACCCTAGCCTGCTGGACGAGGGAGTTGGACTTCGCAAGATCAGCTTTGCTAATCGCCAACGGCATCGAGTTTGCGACGTGCGGAACAAAGGCTGCGGCAATGGCTATCAACGTGCCGCATACCACTCCGATGAAGGCTTTACGACGAGCGACTGCTTGCATCGAATTGTTCCCCTTTTTGCTAAGCGATGGGCCGGATAAAAATAAGCAGTTTAACGGGGCTGAAAGCTACCAAAACAAAGGAGGCATGATTATGACGTGTTGATCCGTATCAATTTGAAACAATGCAGCCAGGGGCAGTGTCAAACTAATGCGAACCTCTTGCTCCGCTTGACGACGCGGTGCGCTTGAGGGCGATAGAGTCCAGATCGAGCAGGTCGTGATAGCTCGCCTGCTCTCCGCGTTCTCAGATAGTTCAGTCTGATCTGCCAAGGGCCAGCCGGTAGAACATGTGTCCCTTTGCTGGGAAACACGGCGTTAGCTGCTCGCTCACTGCCTGGTACGGACAAGCGCGGAGGATACAGAGCCGACGCCACCTCTTTCGACCGAGACCTCGCCAGATAGTCGCCGGCACGCGCTGCCCACTCGGGATTTCAAGGTTTCGGGTGCGTCAATATCCAAATTGTCGAACCCACTCTCTCTCACTCAGTAAATACGGTGGGACCTTAGGGGCACTCTCGGCAGATCCAGACCGAGCGGCGGCATTACGATTCTTGTTTGAACAATTTTCAGGCTGGCAATTTCCGCGCGCTATCGGAGTCGATTGTGACTTGTCTTGCGACACCAATCTGCTCAGTGAGAGCATGCAACCCTCCTGTGAATATATGCGCTGTCATACGTTTTGAAGGCGCGCCGCAGAGTTCGCCCGGCGCAAGCTAAAATGCCGAACGGCGTTCAAAGGGATGCGGCTGATTTGATATCCTTCACCCTTAGCGGAAAATTGGCTACAAAGGAAACACTTAGAACTTGAGTGAGGGGGTGCAGTGGGCAGAGGTCCAGGAGCGGTCCAGACGCAACTAGTTGCGATATTGGCGAGAAATCACAAAAAACTTTTCACGACGCGGGAGCTCTGCTGCCGCGTGTTTGGCATTGCTTGGGTGGAAAAAAAGCATCGCGTCTCGGTGCTCAGAGCCCTTAAGCACCTTTCTGCTGCTTCAAAGCTCAACGTCTGGCGAGCCGTACTGAAAAATCAACGAGACGATTTTTGGTTTAATGGCGACCGAGCGTTTCGGCGCGCCAAGCCCGGTCGCGGCGTCGCCCAGGCGACTAGGCCAAGGCCCAGAAAAGGCAAAACTAAGAGACAAGGGGATCCCTTTCGTCAACCCAAAATGAAGTAGGCAAAGGCTCCGTTTTGCTGCCTTGTTCATTCAACTAGATCACAAGAAGAATTCCCCTTGCCGTCGCGTTCGTTGCCCTCTCGATCGCTTCCGCATAGAGAGCCACCTGGGCTGAATATTCGGCGCGGCCCGATTCGATTTCCAGATCGGTCTTGAAATCCACCACTGTCCAGCCGGCAAAATCCGGTCCTTCCTCCAGAAAAGCGAGGTCCACCACGCCTTCGGCGAGCGTTCCGTCATCACGCCGAAGCATAATCGGGACCTCCCGACGTAAACTACCGGCGCTTATGGCTGCAGCCCTGCGCATGAGAGGGTGGCTCAACGCGTCGACGACAGTCGTCGCCGCGGCGTCGATCTCCTCCTGGGTCGCATTCACAAGTCTGCCATGCAAATCCGCGGCGCTGTCGATCTCTGCGGGTGTGCAATTCAGATCCAAAGCAGCAAGCATCGAGTGAACTAGCGCGCCAAAGCGCCGACCAGCGGGACGCTTCGCAACAGAACGCGCCGCCGTTTCGATCTGAATTCCTGTGCTCCCGTTCAGTTCTCGCGCGAGCGAGGTAACGGTCTGCACCGAAATAGATGGATGTGATGCCCGCGAGAGTACCTCGTTGCGAGCAAGTTTCCAGCGACCATAATTTTCCTCACTGGTAGCCGCGGCAGCGTCATCTTTACCGGACTCGAGAATGCGCAGCTGACGCAGCGAAGCTTCTTCCTGTACATCGAGCTTCAACACCGACGGATCCCACCATACAATGTCGGATCCATTGGCAATTGGCGGGTGCAGACCCGGCCGGACCGAGCCGCCGGGACATTACTATGCGCGACCTGCGCTCACTCCTCTCCTTCATTTTGTTCAACAAGTCCACCTGCGCGCAACCGAGTGGCGTCAACTGGCAGCCTGACGCAATCCGCTTCGCGCACTTCGCTGTCTGGTTCGCATTAGTTTGACACTGCCTGCTCGTGCGTTACGGCAAAGGACCAAGGGGGCTGATCACGGCGGAACTTAAGCCCGACAACGCTCCGAGTCCAATCTCTCACTGACAGTGGGGATAGTGCGAGAGTCTTCCGGGTTACGCATCCCTTTCGCTCCGCGAGATGCAAGAGCCCGGAGAGGACCCCCGGTAAGGGCACAGGG
>JAENXG010000460.1 GCA_016649675.1 Methyloceanibacter sp. | reverse complement strand
GGACAGTAAAGCGCGTCAAGAGTGCCTGGCTCGACAATGCAGCGGCCAT
The DNA here is from genome assembly GCA_016649675.1 of Methyloceanibacter sp. Lineage (GTDB taxonomy): Bacteria > Pseudomonadota > Alphaproteobacteria > Rhizobiales > Methyloligellaceae > Methyloceanibacter. The sequence goes on along the minus strand of JAENXG010000460.1, from coordinate 2,095 downwards.
GATGCGTTACCTGCGGATTGTAAATTCCCGCTGCCGACATTGGGCCCATGGCTAAGATGAATAACATATAGGTCATCCGACCCTCCCCGATTTGGCGTGACACACGCCCCAGCGACAGTACCACTCGCGTCCAGGCTTGTTCCATGCTTCCACTGAAATGCTTCGCGAGTGTTGCCGGTTGGGCACAGGACAGCCCGCCATCTCTTACGCCGCACATACGGTGGTTCGCCGCCCCTTCCTTCGTTGCAGCGCGCCCGCGCGTAAGGAGCAACTCGCAAAAAAACCAGCTGGCAGACGTGGGGCTAAGCGTCGAGTTCACCAACGGCAAGCGGCCAGGGGTGAGGGTGCGGTGAGCGTGGGGGCAGAATGGGGGCAGAATGCGTGAATGTTTTCGTTCTGTTCCGCATCGTTTAGCACGAATTTATCGCAGAAATCTGCCCTTTACCCTATGGTGCCCGCTCTTGCCAAGGTTAGGGTCGAGGGTTCGAAATGCCTTCCTGGGGCCAGCTGGCTGGCTTTGAGCGCAGGCGAAAACCTCCGGTGCCAATCCGGTGCCAATTCGGCCTGAAACCCTTGAGTTTCTGCGCCCGCCATAAGTCTGGTAAACTTCTTGGCGGCGGCAAGATGAAGCGGGCTAATAGGGCGTAGCGGCCTCGTCCCCGCCGACCAGAATCTCGCGTTTTCCGGCATGGTTGGCGGCCCCGATCAGGCCCTCCTTCTCCATGCGCTCGACCAGGGTCGCAGCGCGGTTATAGCCGACGCCGAGCCTCCGCTGCACGTAGCTCGTAGAGGCCTTGCGGTCGCGGAGCACAAGGGCCACGGCCTGGTCGTAGAGATCATCGCCGGACTCGCCGAACTCCTCGCCGCCTTCGCCGCCCTCTTCCTCGCCGTCCGCCTCGTCGGTGATCGCCTCGAGATAAGCGGGTGTGCCCTGCTTCTTCAGGTGGCGCACCACCTTCTCGACCTCCTCGTCGGCCACGAAGGGCCCATGCACGCGCATGATGCGGCCACCGCCCGCCATATAGAGCATGTCGCCCTGTCCCAGCAACTGCTCGGCGCCCTGCTCGCCGAGAATGGTGCGGCTATCGATCTTGGAGGTAACTTGGAAGCTCACCCGCGTCGGGAAGTTGGCCTTGATCGTGCCGGTGATGACGTCGACGCTCGGGCGTTGCGTGGCGGTGATAAGGTGAATGCCGGCCGCACGCGCCATCTGTGCCAGCCGCTGCACTGCGGCCTCGATGTCTTTGCCGGCGACCATCATCAGGTCGGCCATCTCGTCCACGATCACGACGATGTAGGGCATCACGTCGTAATCCATCTCCTCCTGCTCGTAGACGGCGCGGCCGGTCGAGCGGTCGAACCCCGTCTGCACGGTCCGCGACAAAGCCTCGCCCTTCGCTTCGGCCTGGAGGATGCGGGAATTGTAGCCCTTGATGTCGCGCACGCCCAATTTCGACATGCGCTTGTAGCGTTCCTCCATCTCGCGCACGGTCCATTTGAGGGCGACCACCGCCTTCTTGGGATCGGTGACCACCGGCGCCAGCAGATGCGGGATGCCGTCATAGACGGAGAGCTCGAGCATCTTCGGGTCGATCATGATGAATTTGCACTGGTCGGGCGAGAGCCGATAGAGCAGCGACAGGATCATGGTGTTGATGCCGACCGACTTGCCCGAGCCCGTGGTGCCGGCGATGAGGAGATGCGGCATGCGCGACAGATCGGCGATGATCGGCTCGCCGCCGATGTTCTTGCCGAGCGCAAGCGCCAGCCTCGCCTCGGCCTCCTGGAAGTCTGGGGCCTCCATCAGCTCCCGCAACATGACCACCTCGCGCCGGTCGTTGGGAAGCTCGATGCCGATCACGTTGCGGCCCGGCACCACGGCGACGCGAACGGCGATGGCGCTCATCGAGCGGGCGATGTCGTCGGCAAGCCCGATCACCCGCGACGACTTGGTCCCTGGCGCGGGCTCAAGCTCGTAGAGGGTAACCACGGGGCCGGGCCTGACATTGGTGATCTCGCCCTTGACGCCGAAATCCTGCAACACGCCTTCAAGCTCGCGGGCATTCTCCTGCAGCACCTCGTCGCTCACGCCGCG
>JAENXG010000415.1 GCA_016649675.1 Methyloceanibacter sp. | reverse complement strand
CGTCGGTCTCACGGTCATAAAGCGAGGATGAATATGGTAGTTACAGACGATCTTTCATGGGCCGAAACGGCCGGCGACATTGAAGGTCCGCGGTTCGAGCGTTTCCACGCCGGCTTGGCGAAATATAACGCCCGGCAGCTTGAACCTGGTTTTCCCAACGAAACTTGGCGCGAAGACCTCGACGCATATGCTCGCGTCAAGCGCGCGGAAGGCGAGTATATCGAAGCTGTGCGGCGTGAGATAAGCCCGCTCGTCGCGAATGTACCGAGCGGCGTCGACGACTTCATCGATTGGTTCGAGGAGCTCAAGGAGACAGGGCCAGGTCAGGGCGACCCGCTCTTTCCGTGGCTGGCCGAGGCCGCAAGCCTCGCGGATATGCTCTGGTTCCTGACGCAGGAGGTCGCCGGCGAGGCCGGCTTCGACGATCTCCTGGCACTGACGCAGGTGAAAATGCCCGTCACCGCCAAATTGGAGATGGCCCGAAACTATTGGGACGAGATGGGCCGCGGTAGGGATACGGCCATGCACGGCCCGCTGCTCGAGAGGCTGGCGTCTTACTTGGAGATCGATGCTCGGCCAGAGCTTGTCTTGCCGGAGTCGCTGGCCCTCGGTAACGCGATGCTGGCCTTGGCGCGAAGCCGGCGCTATTGCTTTCACTCGATCGGCGCGCTCGGCGTGATCGAGATGACGGCTCCCACACGAGCGTGCTTTGTCGATGCTGGCCTGAAGCGCCTCCGTATCCCAGCCAAGAAGCGTCTCTACTTTACTCTGCATGCCGTTCTCGACATCAAGCATTCCGAGTGCTGGAACCGCGAAGTGCTGCGCTCGCTGGTTGAACGAGATGCGCGCTGTGCCCATGCAATCGCTGAAGGAGCTGTCATCCGCCTCTGGCACGGCGCTCGTTGCTTCGATCGCTATCGCCGGCACTTCGCTTTCGACCAACAACACAGCCAGGCGGCATAGCGCCAAAGGAAACCGGACATGCGTTTCCTAGGGGTCGGTGACTGCGCCGATCTCGCCGCGCTTTATCTGCGGCTCGCCGAGGATGGACACGATGTAAAGGTCTTCATCGGCCATCCCTTGTGCCAGGACACGCTTTCCGGACTCATCGATCACGTTACCAATTGGGAAGCAGAGCTTGATTGGGTTCGCGCTGCCGGCGGCGACGGATGCATTCTTTTCGAGAATGTCGGAGCAGGTCGCGGCGAGCTTCAGGACTGCTTAAGGCGTGATGGACTCAATGTCATCGGCAGCAGCGCCTATGGTGCCCGCCTCGAGAACGATCGCGCTTACGCCCAGCAGATTCTCGCTGAGCTTGGTCTGTCTACCGCGGCCGTTTTTGAATTTTCCGACGCGAACGAGGCAAAGCGGTTCATCGATCGACGTCCCGCTCGTTACGTCCTGAAATCCAACGGGCCCGATGCGCCGAGCTTTGTCGGTCGCCACAGTACTGGCAGGGACGTGCGGGCTCTACTCGAGTCTGGCGCAAAGGCCGCGGCGTCGAGCTTCATCTTGATGGATTTCGTCGACGGCATTGAGATGGGAGTGGGCGCCTATTTCAATGGCGCCGATTTCCTCGGACCGGCGTGCCTCGATTGGGAGCATAAGCGCTTCTTCCCCGGCGATCTCGGCGAACTCACCGGCGAAATGGGCACGGTCGTCACCTATTCACGTACCAAGATCTTCTTCGACCGCACGCTCGCCAAGATGACACCACTCCTCAGAGAGAACGGCTATTGCGGCTATATCAACCTGAACACCATGGTGAACGAGAGGGGCATCTGTCCGCTCGAGTTCACCTGCCGGTTCGGCTATCCAGGCTATGCGATCCTCGAGCCGCTGCAGCGAACGTCATGGGCGGATCTCTTCCGTTCCATGCTGAGCCGCTCAACCCTCCGGTTCGACACCGAGCCGGGCTTTGCGGTCGGCACCGTCGTCACCACGCCTCCCTTCCCATACTACCGAGACGCCGTGCCCGAGCCGGTCGGTCTGCCCATTCTGTTTGAGGGCGAGCTGTCGGCGCAGGAGCGGAAGAACCTCCACTATGGAGAGGTTGGCTTGAAGAATGGCGTGTTGATCACAAGCGGAATGAGCGGCTATACGCTCGTCGTGACTGGGACCGGGGAGACAATAGAGGCCGCGCGCGATGCCGCGAACGCTCTAACCGACAAGGTCGTCGTCCCCAATGCGCGCTATCGGCGTGACATCGGCACGCGGTTGATAGAGGGCGACTTTGCCAGGATCCAAGCTTGGGGATTGCTTGACCTCCTCGCCGGCGCTTAGGGCAAGCTCACTTCGAGCGTTTCGATTTTTTGCTCTTCCCGGCCTTCTTCAGCGCGATGGCGCCAGCCTGCTTGCCGGTCTTCATTACCGTCTTGATGTTTGAAGCATGCAGGAACTCCACCGGCCG
>JAENXG010000057.1 GCA_016649675.1 Methyloceanibacter sp. | reverse complement strand
GGACTGGTGGCAAGATCCAAGATTTCGCTCGCCTCGTTTTGTCGTCGCACGCGCCTTCGCCCCCTCGGCTGATGCCCTTTGGCGCACACCGAAATATTCGAGAACTGTCGATGCCGTCGCGTTCCACTCTCAAGACGAAGCGCGCATCGATGCCATCAATCGGAAGGCCTACAATTTTCATCCGCCGTCGAAAAAAGCCCGTCACCTGACGCGCGACTTTTACGCCACCACCGAGATCAAGCGGAGTGCGATGCCGTTTTTTGTGATGGTGGACATCAATTCTGCCCTGGTCGGGGGAAAGATCTGCTGGCGGGGCGATCTGTTGTGGGAACAGAGCCCTGGCGGGTTTTCGCTCAACAGCGAAGCGGATCGGACGTGTCGCGAGATTACGGACCAGGATCAAGGCAAGCGCGTATTTGCCCTTGCCATCGACCCCGACAAGCCGCGGGATTTTACCGTCTCTCCGAACCTGTCTCAGCGACTGGCGTTATGGACCATGCTGGCGCTCCGTTCGGTCGGCGTGCTGGCAATCCTCATCGCTCTCGTCAGCATCGAGACGGCCACCCAACTGCTGCTTCCCATTGGGGCTGTTCTATCAACGCTGATCACGACCTTGCTCTATTGGCCAAGCCTGCTGTCCGGCTTTCGCACGCAGGACGGCGGGAACGACGGGCTGACCCACGAGTCGTTCGGCTTCGGCATTTCTCAGGCCGCGGCTCGAGGCGATTTTTGGCATGCCTTCCAAGGTGGAGAGGACATCTTCTTTTATATGCCCGGCATGCGTTACCTGAGGGGGCTCGAGGATTTTCTGTTCGGCAGCACGAGCTTCGGCGTCGTTCTGTGCACGATGTTCGTGCCCATTTTCCTGTATCTCCTCATGCGCAAATTGCTTCCCCTGCGCTGGAGCGTCGTCCTCATCATCTTCTTCTTGTTCATTCCGCTGTTCGAGCGATTCGGTTTCGCCCAATTCCTCTATGTCCGCGAGATGTGCAAAGGCTTTCCCGAGCCGATGGGCTATGGAGCTTTCCTCGGTGCCCTTGCGCTGATCGCCCAGCACCTCCCGAGCAAGACCGCACCAGCAGCAGATTCACAAATGCCGACGGCTTGGATCGGCCTCGCGCTCGCCTTGAGCGTCGCCCTGCGTCCGAATCTCGCTGTCGCCTGCGCGCTCCTTCTAGCGATGCTTGGCATTTGGCTCCTGGCCGAGCGGCGATGGAGGGAATTGCTCCTCCTCACGCTTGGGTTTGCTCCGATCCTCTTGATTCCATTCCATAATTGGTATTTTGGCGAACGCCTTGTTCCATTGACGTCGGCAGCTTTCAATCCGACCAACCTCGTCACCCCTCCGTCGACCTATTGGTCTGCGCTCGGTGAAATATTCCGGATGGATTGGGCCGGACCAAACCTCGCTCGCGTTGGACGACACTTTGGCAACTGGAACCAATTGCCCGACGTCTACCGTCTGCCGGCGCTCTTCGCGACGTTCTGGGTCCTCCTGCGTCGAGGCTACGCGATACCGCTCAAAGGTCTTGCCGCCGTGGCTCTCTCGATGCAGGCCGTTTTGCTCTTTTACCTGCCGACCGGCAGGTATGCCTATCTTGCCTGGCTCCTCGTCTTCCTCATGTTCGTGGTGGTAGTTCGTGAAGGTTTGTTGCCGTGGCTCGCGCAAAATTATCCCGGGAGTTCACGGAGGCTTGCTTGCTTGCCCGGCCTGCGTCAGGTGAGCGGCGTGGTCGCCTCGTCACGATGGTTTCATGCTCACCAACTTAACCAGGTGACGTCGCCGATGGGATTCATCACCGGACTCAAGACTGTGTGCCGTCCGCTTGTGAGTCCCCTAGGTCAAGTTCTGCAATTGTTACCGCGCGGCAGTCGTGTGTTCGACATTGGTTGCGGATCCGGGGGGCTGCTCCATTTGGCGCTGAGCGACGCAGGTGTCTCCCGCGCGGCGGGCTATGATGTCTCAACCAAGGCCGTGGGAGCGGCCCAGACCCTGCCGTGGAGCGCGGAGCAGCTTCACGTCGTGCATCGAACGCCGAATGAGGGCGTTCCCGACATCGCAGACGCCGACTATGTCACGCTGTGCGACGTGCTTCATCACGTCCCTCCGGAAGCCAAAGCGCCGTTCCTGAAGGACATCACTGAGAAGATGCGTCCGGGCGCCGTGCTGATCGTGGCTGACATCGATGCCGGCCGGCGTGGCGGATCGTGGATGAACCAGTTGCATGATCTCGTGGTCAGCCAGGAGTGGGTTGCCCCCGTGGCTGCCCCCGTCGCGCGATCGATGCTGCAGCAGGCGGGAATGATCGTGCGGGAGGAGTCGTTCGTCCCGTCCCTGTGGTATCCCCACTATCTCATTCTTGCCGAGAAACCTCCGCTCGGCAGTGCCGCGCTGGCCGCTGCCAACGTGTCGGCCGCACCCTGTTGAGGTTTACCGACGGGCGGCGAAGAAGGATTTGAGCAGGGCTGCGGCTCTGGCCTCGCCGACGCCGCCAATGATTTCAGGCGCGTGGTGGCAAGTCGGCTGCTGAAAGAAACGCGGGCCGTGCTCGACGGCGCCGCCTTTGGGATCGGGCGCGCCGAAATAAAGCCGCCTGATGCGGGCAAAGGAGATGGCAGCGGCGCACATGGCGCAAGGCTCGAGCGTGACATAGAGGTCGCAAGCGACGAGCCGCTCGCTGCCGAGCCTGGCGCAAGCCTGCCGAATGGCGAGAAGCTCGGCGTGCGCCGTCGGGTCGCGAGCGGCGAGCGTACGGTTGCCGGCGCGGGCCAGCACGGCGCCGTCGGGGCCGACGATCACCGCGCCGATCGGCACCTCGCCAAGCTCGCCCGCTCCTTCCGCCTCTTCGAGGGCGAGATCCATCGGGCGCTTGCTTGGGTCCGCTACATCTGCAAGCTTCGCTTCCACCATGAGCGGCAAAGTGAGCGGTAAGCGCAAGGGTGGTCAAGGGCCGCGAAATGGCAGGGCCAAAGTGCCCGGGCCAAAGGCGTCCGCGCCAAGGTCGCCAGCCGTGGCAAAGCCACTCGCGGCGAAGACGCCAGCGCCGAAGCCTCAAGCGCCAAGGCCAGTCGTGGCAAGGCCGCAAGAGCCGATGCGCATCGCCAAGGCGATCGCCCATGCCGGGCTCTGCTCCCGACGCGACGCCGAACGCTGGATCGAGGCGGGTCGCGTCGCGGTCAATGGCAAGGTGCTGACCACGCCGGCCCACGTAGTGGCGCCAGGCGACAAGATCGCGGTCGACGGCAAGCCTCTGCCGCACGCCCAACCTCTGCAGCTCTGGCGCTATCACAAGCCGAAAGGCCTCGTCACGAGCCACAAGGATCCGCAAGGGCGGAAGACCGTGTTCGAGGCGCTGCCGCCCGAACTGCCGCGGGTCGTCTCGGTGGGGCGGCTCGACCTCAACACTGAGGGCCTGCTTCTCCTCACCACCGACGGCGCGCTCGCCCGACACTTGGAGTTGCCGAGCACCGGCTGGCTCAGGCGCTATCGCGTGCGCGCCCATGGGCGGGTCACCCAAGAGGCGCTCGATGGGTTGCGCGAGGGCATCACCATCGACGGGGTCCATTACGGGCCGGTCGAGGCGCGCATGGACCGCGAGCAGGGCGCCAATCTCTGGCTGACCTTGGCTCTCCGCGAAGGCAAGAACCGCGAGGTGAAGCGGCTCGCCGAGCATCTCGGGCTCGTCGTCAACCGCCTGATCCGCGTCTCCTTTGGGCCGTTCGCGCTTGGTGATCTGGCGGCGGGCGCGGTCGAGGAGGTGAAGCCGAAGGTGCTCGTCGATCAACTTGGGGCAAAGCTTGCCGGGGAGTTCGGCCTTCGCCGCGGGCAGCTTGACCGGCAGGCGACCCACCGCAAATGAGCGCGCGTCGATGCGCATAGTGGCGGGCAGGTTCAGGGGCGCGAGGATCGAGGCGCCAAAGGGGCTGCTGACGCGGCCGACCTCTGACCGCGTGCGCCAGGCGCTGTTCAATGTTCTCACCCATGGGAGCCCGCGTTTCGAATTCGAGGACGCCCGCGTGCTCGATCTCTTCGCCGGGAGCGGCGCGCTCGGGCTCGAGGCGCTGTCGCGCGGGGCACGCTACGCCGTGTTCATCGAGGACGATGCGGCGGCACGGGGCGCCATCCGCCGCAATGTCGAGGCCTTGGGGCTGACCGGTGTCACCAAGATCTGGCGGCGCGATGCGACTGAGCTCGGGCCCGCCGGTTCGCTGCTGCCCTTCCAACTCATCTTCTGCGACCCGCCCTATGGCCAAGGTCTTGGGGAACAGGCGCTCGCTTCGGCGGTTAATGGGGGGTGGGCTGATGAAGGCGCTGTGGCCGTGCTGGAAGAGCAGGCCGACGCGAAGATCGTATGGCCTCCTCCGTTCCAGGAGATCGACCGGCGCCGCTATGGCGACACCCAGATCGCTCTGGCAAGGGCCGGAGCTTAAAGAGGATTCCGACCTTAACCCGGCGAACCCCGGGTTGTGCTTAAATGGCCGCGCCGCCCCAGGAGTGCCATGACCGTAAGAGCCCTGCTCTTTGCCCCTTTGCTCATGGCGGCGCTCGTTGCGGGGGCGCAGCAGGGCGGCTTCACATCTGGGGTGTGGGCGGGCGACGCCAATTACGACGGGGACGGCAAGTTCCGCGACTGCACCATGACGGCGCAGTCGGAAAGCGGCGTCCTGCTCGGCTTCGTCATCAGCAAGGATTTCAACTGGGGGCTGGTGCTCGCCGACGATAAGCTCCAATTCGAGGTGGGGACGACCCAGGCGGTGCTGCTCCGCATCGATGGGCGCGACCCGATCCCGGCCATTGCCAAAGTGGTCGACGTCCACGGGATCGTCATTCCGCTGGAGAACTCCGACCCCGTGCTCGAGGCGCTCCGCCATGGCAAGGTGCTCACCATCACCGCCGAGACCGCCAAGGTCAGCTTCAAATTGACCGGCACCAAGGACGCCATCGCCGCGCTCGCCGCTTGTGTCACCGAGCATCGGGAGACGGAGAAGGTGGAGCTATCCCCGGGCACGCGCAGCTGATGCAAGATCAGCGCGGCTCTCACCGGCGGGAGAACAGCTTCTCGATATCGGCGAGCTTGAGCTCGATATAAGTGGGACGGCCGTGGTTGCACTGGCCGGTGAAGGGCGTGCGCTCCATGTCGCGCAAGAGCGCGTTCATCTCTTCCGGCGTCAGCCTGCGCCCTGCCCTGACGCTGCCGTGGCAGGCCATGGTGGAGAGCGCCTGATCGAGACGGCCGGCAAGAAGGCGGCCCCCCTCGCCCCCCTCGCCCTCCTCCTCGGCGAGCGCGTCGGCAAGGTCTCCGAGCAGGCCCCTGACGTTGCAGGTGCCGAGCAGCGAAGGGACCTCGCGCACGAGCACGGCGGCGGCGCCGAAGGGCTCGACCACGAGGCCGAGGCGCTCGAGCTCCCCCGCGGCAGCGCAAAGGTTCGCGGCCGTCTCGCCGTCGAGCTCGACGACCTCGGGGATGAGGAGGAGCTGGCGGGAGATGCCGCCATTGGCAAAAGCGCGCTTCAGCCGCTCATAGACGAGGCGCTCATGGGCGGCGTGCTGATCGACGATGACGAGGGCATCTTCCGTCTCGGCGATGATGAAGGTGTCCTGAACCTGCGCCCTTGCCGCGCCGAGCGGATAGTCGGCCCCGAGGGCATCGTCTTGGGCCGCCGCCCCGCGCGTGTCGCCGCTCGGCTCGACCAGCGGGCCAAGCGGCGCCTGGCCCCGATCGGCAAAGCCGAAAGACCGCGCTCCGCCCCGCGGCGCGGCGTATTGAGGGTTGTAGCTCTGGTGGGGCGCGGGATCATCGGAAGGCCGCACCATGCGATCGAGCGCTGCCTGCGACAGAGACGCGGTGGCGCGGTGGCCGGCGACGCCGAGCGCATCCTTGAGCGAGCCAATCAACAACGAGCGGACGGCGTTGGCGTCGCGGAATCTGAGCTCGGTCTTGGCGGGATGGACGTTCACGTCGACCTCATGCGGCGGGACGGTCAAGAAGAGGGCGAGCATAGGATAGCGCCCGTTCGGCACGAGGTCGCCATAGGCGGCACGTACCGTGCCTGCCAGCAGCTTGTCGCGCACCGGGCGGCCATTGACGACGAGATAGAGCTGCAGGCCGTTCGGCCGATGCAGCGTCGGCAGACCGGCAAAGCCCTGGACTTCCATCTCGCCGCGGGAGGCGCGCACGGGCAGCGCATCCTTGACGAAGTCCTCGCCGAGAATACGCCCGAGCCTGGCGAGCGCATGGTCGATCAGCCCGGGCGGGCAGGCCTCCAGCCTCAAAGTGGTCCGCTCACCGTGGGCGAGGCTGAAGGCGATCTCCGGCTGGGCGAGCGCAAGGCGCTTCACGATATCGGCGATAGCCGCGCTCTCGACGCGCTCGGACTTCATGAATTTGAGCCGCGCCGGCGTCGCGTAGAAGAGGTCGCGCACCTCGACCCGCGTACCGGCCGCAAGGGCGGCAGGCTTGAGGTCGGCTTTCTTCCCTCCATCGACGGCGACCTCGTAGGCCTCGGCGGCGCCGAGCGCGCGGCTTTGGATGGAGAGCCTGGCAACAGCGCCGATCGAGGGCAGTGCCTCGCCGCGGAAGCCGAGGGTCAGGATGCTCGACAAATCGTCGTTGTCGAGCTTCGAGGTGGCGTGGCGCTCGATCGCCAGGGCGAGATCGGCAGCGCCCATGCCCGCGCCGTCGTCGGTGACACGGATGAGCCCGAGCCCGCCGGCCGACGCAACGATATCGATACGGCGCGCGCCGGCATCGATCGCGTTCTCGATCAGCTCCTTGACGACGCTGGCAGGCCGCTCGACGACCTCACCGGCCGCGATGCGATTGACGAGGTTCGGCGGCAGCTGACGTATGGCCATCCCGTGCCCCAGTCTGCTCGCCGGAGAGATACCGGCGGGTCAGCACTTTACCCGATTCTACCGCCGGCTGGTCGAACGGGTCGATGCCTAAGAGATGCGCGGCCAGGATGGTCTCCAGCATGAAATGCATCATCAGCGCGCCAAGCGCCCGCTCATCGAGCGTATCGAGGTCGATGGTGCGCACCGGCCGGCCGGCGACAATGAGCGCCTCGGGGATGGCGCGCTGCTGCGCGGCAACGAGGTCGCCGGCGGCATGGCCCGACAGATAGTCGGCGCCGGCAAGCTTGGCGAGGTCGGGCGCGATACGGGGGCCGCGACCGGCGCAGTTCTCGCGGATGACGGTGATGAGATGCTGCGGGGTGCCGTCGAGATAGAGCTGGAGCTGGCTGTGCTGGTCCACGGGGCCGAGGGCTGCGACCGGCGTTGTCCCCTGCCCGCTCTTGCCAAGGCTCTCGCCCCAGAGCTGCACATACCAGGCGGCGAAGCGCGAGAGGCGGTCGCTATAGGGGAGCATCACCGTCGCGCGGACGCCGCGCTCTTTGGCGAGGCCTATGGCGACAGCCGCGCCAATAGCTGGAGTAAAGTCCCCTGCATTGCGGGCCTTGAGCATGGAATCGACCACGCTGTGGGCCCCTTCGCGAAGCGCCACCACATCGAGGCCGCGGGCAAGCGCCGGCAGGAGCCCGACATTTGTGAGGCCGGAGAAGCGGCCGCCGATACCAGGGTCGTGGTCGAGCATGGGAATGGAGAGTTCCGCGCAAAGCGCGCGCAGCTCGTTGGTCTTGCCGGGCGCCGCCGGCTCCGTCACGGCGAGAAACAAGTTCGGGATCTCGGCTGCAAGCCCCGCCTTCCGCACCGCGTCGATCGCGGCGATGATCTGCACCAGCGTCTCGGGCGTACCGCCGGACTTCGAGATCACGACGAAGCGCGTTGTCTTGAGGTCGAAGCTCGCCAGCGCGAGATCGAGCGTGCGCGCATCGAGATTGTCGTAGAAGCGCGTGCGCGGGCGGGTCTCGCTACCATGCTTGTCGTCGCCGGGAATGGCCCAGCCGCCAAGCTGCGCAAGCGTCTGGCCGCCGAGGCTCGATCCTCCGGTGCCGAAAAAGACGAGCGTCCGGGCGCCTTTGGTGAGCTGTTGGAGAGCCTCGCGGGCCGGTGCGATATCGTCGCGCCATTCCGGCACGCGCAACAGGGGAAGGGTGGAGTTGGCGTAGGCCTCGCGCAGAGAGGCTATGCGTGGCTCAAGCGCCGCAAGATATTTGCCGAACGAGGCCGGGCTGAGGCCCAAGCTGCCAATTGTCGTGTCGAAGCAGCCTTGAACGGATTGCGACAGCTTCATGGGACCGGCCCCGAAAGTCGATTGCGGGCGAGTGCGCTCTAGCCCGGGCCTTCTTTGGCCTTCGCCGCCACCGGCTTGCCGACGATGGTGGTGATGAGGCGGTCGGCCTCGATGAACCGCTTCGCCACGCGCTTGATCTCGTCAAGGGTCACAGCATCGATCAGAGCGTTGCGCTTGTCGACATAGTCGATGCCGAGATCCTCGATCTCGATGGCGAGTAGCTGGTTGGCGATGCTGCTCGAAGATTCGAAGCGGAGCGCATAGGCGCCCGTCAAATAGCTCTTGGCGCCGTCAAGCTCCTCGGCGGTCGGGCCGTGCTCGGCAATCCGTCTCAGCTCGCCCTCGATCACGTCGAGCGACTGGCCGACCGCTTCGTTCTTGGTCGCCACATTGCCGACGAAGACCGCGCCATGCTCGAATGGATAGATGTTGGAGTGGACGGAATAGGCAAGGCCGCGCTTCTCGCGCACCTCCTCCATCAGTCGCGAGGAGAAGCCGCCCCCGCCGATGATGTAGTTGAGCACATAGGCCGGAATGAAGTCGCCATCCTTCCGTGCAATGCCGCGATGGCCGAACTGCGCCACCGATTGAGGCACGTCCATCTCGATGATTTCGCGCGTCGGGCCAAACGGCGGATTGGCGTCGGCCACGGGCGCGAGCTCTGAATGAAGCGGCAGGTCCCCGAACACCTGGTCGAGCGCACGCCCAAGCGTCTCGGCGTCGATGTCGCCAACCACCGAGATCATGAGCTTGTCGCGGGCAAAGACGCGCTTGACGTAGTTCTTGAGGTCGCTACTCGAGATGGCGGCAATGGAGGCCATGGTGCCCTTGACGGGGCGCCCATAAGGATGATCGGGGAAGGCGATGCGGTCCCAGGCGAGCGATGCCACCGTCTCGGGATCGTGCTCGTCGAATTTCAGGCCGGCCAGGATCTGGGCGCGCACGCGCTCGACCGCATCCTCATCGAAGCGGGGTTTGCTCAGCGCCAGCCGCACCAGCCCGAACACCTCGTCCTTATTGGCGGTGAGCGTCTGGACATTGCCGAGCATGACGTCGCGCCCGGCGTCGAAGTCCATGCGCATGGCGAGCTCTTGCGCGCGCTCCTGGAAGGCGATGGAATTTAGATCGCCGGCGCCCTCGTCCATCATCGCCGACACGAAATAGGCGAGGCCTTCTTTGTCCTTGTCGTCTTGCGAGGCGCCGCCGCGGAAGGCAAAGCGGATGGCGATCAGAGGGTTCGCATGACTCTCGACGAGCCAGGCCTCGATGCCGCCTGGGCTCGTGACGCGCTCGATCTTCATGCCGCTAGCCTGAGCCGCCGGAGCGGTGATGAGAATCAACGCCGCAGCCGCCAGCCCCGAGCCGTGCCGCAACACCGAGGGCGGGTGCCAGGAGCGAAGCGTCATGGCGGCTAGGACTTGCCTTTACCTGGCGCATGGGCCGGGGTCTCACCAACGCTGCTGGTATATTCAGGGGACGGCCGCAGATAGCCGGTGACCGAGTTCTTGTCGATCAGATATTTCCGCGCAACGTTACGTATGTCCTCGACGGTCACACGCTTCAGCCGTTCGGGCCAAGCCTCGACATCCTCGACGGTCATGCCGGTGGCGAGCCGCCAGCCATATTGACGGGCCATGCGCGACTGGCTGTCGGAGGTGTAGACGAACTCGGCGATATAGCCGGCGCGCGCGCGGTCGAGCTCGGCTTGGGTGACGCCGTTCTCGCGCAAGCTCTCGATCACGCCGCCGATCGCGTGATCGAGCTCCTCGGCAGAGACCTTCTCGGCGGCAATGGCGTAGAAGCCGAGCCTGCCCGAATCGAGGCCCGACTCGGAGTACCAGCCGCCGGCGCTCGCCGCCGTCTTGTCCTCGATCACGAGCCGCTTATAGAGCGTGCTGATGGAGCCTGAGGCTGCGACCCGCATCAGGAGGTCGAGAGCTTCGGCCTCGCCGGGAGCCGCCGAAGCATAGCTCGGGGAGAGGTAGAAACGCTGCACCGTGGTGCGTCCGGCGCGGGGATCCTCGAGCGTCACCTTCACGGGCGCGACATGCTCGGGCTCGTGCGGCCGCACCCGGCCGTTCAGCGAGGCGTTCGGCTTGATCTTGCCGAAGTTCTCCTCGGCGAGCGTCTTCACCTCGTCTGGCTCGACGTCGCCGGCGATGATCAGGATGGCGTTGTTCGGCGCGTAGAAGCGCTTGTAGTAGGAGAGCGCATCCTCGCGGTCGAGCGCCTTGATCTCATGCTCCCAGCCGATGATGGGGATGCCATAGGGATGGTTCTCGTAGAGCGCAGCCATCATCTGCTCCTGCAGGATGCTGCCGGGGTCGTTGTCCACGCGGGAGCGGCGCTCTTCGAGGATGACATCGCGCTCGGTCGCCACGTCCTCCTCGGTGAGGCGCAGATTGACCATGCGGTCGGCCTCCATCGACATCACGAGCGGGAGGCGGTCCCTGGCCACGCGCTGGAAATAGGCGGTGACGTCGTGATTTGTGAAGGCGTTGTCCTCACCGCCGTTCTTGGCGATGATCTTGGAGAATTGGCCGGACGGGATTTTGTCAGTGCCCTTGAACATCAAATGCTCGAGGAAATGGGCGATGCCAGATTCGCCCGGGGGCTCGTCGGCGCCACCCACCTTGTACCAGATCATCTGGGTCACGACCGGAGCGCGATGGTCGGGGATGACCACGACCGTGAGGCCGTTGGCGAGCTTGAACTCGCTGACGCGCTCCGACGCATAGGCCCCGTCGAGCGCAAAGGCGACCGCCACGGACGCCAGGCTGAAGCAAGTCAAGACGAGGCCAGCTCTCGGATCGAGCGCGGCCAGAAACTGATCGAACATCCACATCACCTTAGAGCGGGGCCGGGAGTGAGGCACGAGCCAAGCCCAGCAAAGATCGT
>JAENXG010000366.1 GCA_016649675.1 Methyloceanibacter sp. | reverse complement strand
GCGCGGGCGCTGGATGTGATCGGCGAGAAATGGTCGCTGCTCGTGCTGCGCGACCTGTTGCGCAAGGGGCCGTTGCGTTTCCAGGAGCTGGAAAGCGGGCTCGCAGGCGTTGCGCCCAACACGCTGTCGGCGCGGCTCAAGACGCTGGAAGCAAGCGGCGTGATCGGCACGCGGCTCTATGAGAGCCATCCGCCGCGCTACGAATATTTCCTCACCGACAAAGGCAAGGCGCTCGGTCCCGTGCTGAAGGCGCTGTATAGCTGGGGCGACAGGTACGGCTGAATCCAATTGCGGGTTTGCCCGAATGCGATAAGTCGGCGTGGCGTCAAAGCAACCTTCCCGAGAGGGTCGTTGGCAAGTGCGTCACTTCATCAGATGGTCGTAGACCATTTGGAATGCCCCAGGCGAGACGCCCACTTCGCCTCGGTAGGGATTATCCAACAGGGCGATCAAGCAAATCATGGTCGCGGTGTAGAATGAGATGAGTCCGCCCAGCAGCAAATGGACACCACGACGAAGCTTGAACAACCAAATCAGGATGATGTTGATTGCCGCACCAACGGCGACCGTCACCCACATGATGAGGGGAATGCCGGAGTCGACGCTGTAGAGCCGCGTCCGTCGATACTCGAAGAACGTATTGAACTGCCGCAGGGCGGCTTCATGGATCGCTTCTTGCCCCTTGGTTTGGGGCTCGAAGGTAGCGAGCCGCGCCTGGAATGCGGCGGCACGCTGCACCCCTGCGTCCGGGACGATGCCCACCCGTTGCAGCGGCCAAGCGTCCTCAATGACATACCTCGTATATTCCTTCAGCAGGTCCTCCAACTCTGTGCGGTACGGCTCCGGGTAGACAGAGACGTCTCGGTAGAGCGCAGCGAGAGCCGACGCTTCATTGGCGACAGCCTTCTCGGCATCCGCGTGATTTTGGTATGCCGAGACGGCGAGCAAGCCCAGGAGCAAGCCGTAGAAAACTCCGAAATATTGGAGGAAGTCTCCCAGAATCTCGTTCAGGCCGGCCCCGATATGCAACCGGCTTGCAAGGAAGGGGCCCAATAGGAAAATGCCCAGCCCGCAAATGCCGACAAACACGGCGCCGAACAGAGCCACGACCAAGACTGCAGGGATGTCATAGATCCAATAGAACATATTCCACTCCAAATATAGCCTGTAAGGCGAAGCGCAGACGCGCTCCCTCAGCGAGAACGGCGCATGCGATTGCCCCGGTAAAGATCGCCGATACCCCGAGGTTCCGATTGGCGTCGAGATGGGTGGTCAGACGGCGACTAGGCCGTCTCGCTAGGGCCAGTCATAGGCTGAAATGCGACGACGCTGAGGTTATATCGTCCGTGGCGGACTGACGACTTGCCTCCGGTCTTTATCCGCGCCATGTGATTTGGGATGAACGAGGCTTCGACCATGGTTTTGCGAGCCGAAGCGGTCTCACACCGCTTCTGCGTCGCGCCGATGATGGAGTGGACCGACCGCCACTGCCGCTATTTCCTGCGGCTCCTCTCGGCCCGCGCGTTCCTCTATACCGAGATGGTGACAGCCGACGCGGTGCTTTACGGTAATCGCGAGCGGGTGCTGGGCTTCAGTCACGCCGAGCATCCGCTCGGCCTTCAGCTCGGCGGCTGCGATCCTGAGAAGCTCGCCGCCGCTTCGCGCATCGGCGCCGACTACGGCTATGACGAGATCAATCTCAATGTCGGCTGTCCCTCCGATCGCGTGCAGTCAGGGCGATTCGGCGCCTGCCTCATGGCCGAGCCAAATCTCGTTGCCGAATGTGTTGTTGCGATGGGTGCGAGCGCCGGCGTTCCCGTCACCGTGAAATGCCGCATCGGCATCGACGACCAGGACGCCGAAGAAAGTCTCGACCGATTCATCGAGACGGTCGCGCCAACGGGCTGCTCGACCTTCATCGTGCATGCGCGGAAAGCCTGGCTGCAAGGCCTGAGCCCCAAGGAGAACCGCGATGTGCCGCCGCTCGACTACGCCCGCGTCTATCGGCTGAAGGCGCGCCGGGTCGAGCTTGCGATCGTCATCAATGGCGGCATCGGCTCGCTCGAGGCGGCGGCCGCGCAGCTTGCTCATGTCGATGGCGCGATGCTCGGCCGGGCGGCTTATGCCGATCCCTATCTTTTGGCTTCCGTGGACCGCGTCCTGTTCGGTGCGGAGGAGGAGCAGCCTTCGCGGCTCGAGGTGCTCGACCGGTTCATGCCTTATGTCGCGGACGAGCTAGCCCGGGGTGCGCGCCTCAATCAGATGACGCGCCACATCCTCGGGCTGTTCCACGGCCAGCCGCGCGCCCGTGCCTTTCGCCGCTATTTGGCCGAGCACGCGCATCTGGAAGGCGCCGGCATCGAGGTGCTAGAGGCCGCGCGGCGCATCGTTGCCGGCGAGGGCCGCGTCGCCGTTGCCGCCGAATAGCGGCGACGCGGATTTAGACTCAACCAATCTCGTCATGCCGGGCACCCCGGGTCTTATTTGCCGACCCGAGCCTGTGCCCGGCCATGACGAATTCCGTTTATCCCACTCTACCGCACACTGGTTGCTCAACTCGTTTGGCGCGACGGCTTTCTCCGCTCGACGAGAGCGAGCAGGCCTTGAATGTCGAGGAAGCGTGCCGTCTGCATGCAATAGTCGCGGTAGGGTGCGCCGTAGAGCTGCTTCAGCCAGTCCTCCTCGACCAGCGCCATCATGACATAG
>JAENXG010000244.1 GCA_016649675.1 Methyloceanibacter sp. | reverse complement strand
TCGCCTTTCGAAGAGGCAAGCGTGCTCGTGATGGATGGATACGGGGATGAGACCGCCCAGTCTGCCTACATCGGCACCGGCAATCGCCTCGAACGTCAGTGGCGGAGCGAGTTCTTTGACTCTCTCGGCATGCTCTATACCGCCGTCACGCAGCATTTGGGGTTCAAGCGATTCGAAGAGGGAACCGTCATGGCGCTCGCGGCTACCGGGGGGCCTACTTACGCAAAGCAATTCGCCGAACTCGTTCGACTGCGTTCGGACGGACAATTCTCCATCAACAGGGACTTCATCAATTACGACACCCATGGACTGAACAAGCCGTTTAAAGCGCGGTTTACGGATGTGTTCGGTCCGCAGCGTCAAGGAAACGAGCCCCTCACCGATCGTCATCGTGATCTCGCTTATGCGCTTCAGTCGACTACGGAGGAGACGATCCTACACGTCGTTCGCGCGCTTTCTAAGAGTCATCCCGCGCGTGATCTCTGCTTGATTGGCGGCATAGCGCTGAACTGTGTGGCCAACGCCCGCATTCTGCGTGATACGGACTACCGATCAGTTTGGGTGCCACCTTGCGCGTCCGATTCGGGTGCTCCCTTGGGGAGCACGCTTTGGCACTATCATCAGACGCTCGGGCATCAGCGGCACTTTGAGCTGACGCATGCCTTCCACGGCAGCGGATATAGCGACTCCGAAATAGTTAACGCGTTGCAAGAAGCTGGATTGCCCTATCGGCGCTTGGGTGAGCACGAGCTCATGACCCAAGTGGCCCGTGATTTAGCTACAGGCAAAATCGTCGGCTGGTTCCAGGGTCGGTCGGAGATTGGTCCTCGCGCTCTGGGGAATAGGTCCATATTGGCCGACGCCCGGGACGCAACGATGAAGAGTCAAATCAACGCACGGGTGAAGCACCGTGAGCCGTTTCGTCCATTCGCCCCCGCTGTTTTGGAGGAGCGGGCGGCAGAGTTCTTCGAAATCGACCAAAGCGACCCATTCATGACGATGGCCCCGAGAGTGAGAATCGACAAGGCGCATCTGATCCCGGCCGCAGTCCATGTCGATGGAACGGCGCGCATCCAAACCGTCAATCGGGCGTCGAACCCGCGCTTCTATGGTGTCATCGAGGAATTCGCCGAACTCACCGGAATTCCACTGATTCTCAACACTAGCTTCAACCGGCAGGAGCCAATTGTGGAGCGCCCCGAAGAAGCCATATCCTGTTATCTGCGGACCCACATGGATGTACTCGTCCTCGGCGACTTCTACGTTACGGACAGAAAACCACCGCCTCGATAGGGACACTAAGCGAGAATTTCTGGGTGCTGTTTATCCACGCGCCATTGGCGTGATCGATACGAACCTAGGGATGATAAATGACTCGGCGGGTATCCAACTCGAAGCGGCCGCGTTCGCCGAAAGATAGTCCTCCACCACCGCGCATCGAGCCAGAGCCCGAAAAAGGTCCCTCGATCGCCCTGGTTGTGGCCGTGGTGCTTACCGCCATCCTCGAAGTGCTCGACATTACGATAGTGAGTGTGGCGATGCCACACATGCTGGGCGCTTTCGGAGCAACGTCAGACCAGATCACTTGGGTACTCACCTCTTATCTCGTCGCTGCCGCTATCGTTATGCCGTTGACGGGCTATTTGTCCCGCGGTTTCGGACGAAGGCGTCTTCTGATCTTTTCGATTGTGGGCTTTGTTATTTCCTCCGCGCTGTGCGGCCTTTCCTGGAATCTCCTGAGCATGGTGATTTTCCGGATCGCCCAGGGAATTTGCGGGGCTCCGCTAGTAGCATTGAGCCAATCGATTCTGCTCGAAGCGTTCCCCCGCGAAAAGCACGGGCAAGCTCTTGCCATCTTTGGCCTGGGCATCATGGTAGCCCCCGTCCTCGGCCCCGTCTTGGGCGGTTGGCTGACCGACACGTTCGTGTGGCGAGCAGTGTTTTACATCAATGTCCCAATTGGCGCGATTGCGCTGCTCCTGGCCATGGGACAACTGGCCCGCGTGCCGATGAACTACTCAAAGTCCGATTGGACGGGTCTAACCCTCCTGGTTCTGGCGGTAGGCTCGCTCCAATTGGTCCTTGATCAGGGTCCGACGCGGGACTGGTTCGACTCCCGCTTCATTCAGGTGTTCACCGGCATAACTGTTTTTGCCGGCACAGCCTTTTTTATGCGCGGTTGGGGCAAGCCCGACAACATCGTAGACCTCTCCCTTCTGAAGGACCGGAATTTCGTCGCCGGTCTGATTGCAAGCATGGCCTACGGTTTCCCTCTCTTTGGCACCATCGCCCTGCTGCCCCTCCTGACGCAACGTTTGATGGGCTATCCGGCGATGAGCGCTGGCATGCTCTTCATGCCCAGGGCCGTGGTCAGCGCGATTGCACTGGCGATCACGGGAGGTTTTTTGTTACGCCTGATCGACCCGCGTTATCTGGTTGCCGTCGGACTAATTCTGTCGGCAATCGGCGCCCTCGTGATGTCGCGTCTATCGCTTTATGTGGACGCTTGGGGCCTGATTTGGCCTGGCATGGTAGCTGGGGCAGGTATGGGCTTATTCTTCGTGCCTTTGAACGCCGTCGCTTTTGGCAGCATCAGCGACGCCAAACTCGATGAGGCGTCTGGCCTTATGGCGCTCATGCGCGGCATTGGCTCCTCAATGGGAATTGCCGTCGTGAGCTGGCTATTGGTTCGCCAAGGTCAGGTCCACTGGACGCTCCTCATCGAGAATCTCAACCCCTTCAATCCGGCAGTTGCGCCTTATCTCGCCGGCTCGGGGCTGAGCATGTCCTCACCAGGCACCATAAAAATGATAGCGCTAGGGGTTGCCCGTCAGGCACAGATGCAGGCATTCATCGATTTGTTCTGGTTCATCGGTTGGGTGACCTTCGCCCTCCTGCCACTCGTCTTCCTCATGAAGCGACCGGAGAGAAAAGGCTTGGCACTCGCGTAAGGCCCTCAAGAAAATTGTGGCATCGAAGGCGACCCTCGCCGGGCAAACGACTCTGCCACCCACCAAGGCCGAATCTCGTATTGGAGCATCTGACATGACTGACATCGCTGTTCCGGCAAAGCCGAAGTTTGAAATCCCGCTCGACCTGCAAGCCGCACCAAAGGTCATCGAGAAGCACAAGGGCAGCGACGATGACGACATTCTCAACGCTATGGTGCGCGCCGCTGACGGCATTGCCGAGGCGTCAACGAGCGCCAAGACGGCAGCCGAGGCCATCCTGGCCAACGAGATGGCGGAGCCGATCAAGAACGTCGCCAATGCGCGGCGGAGAGTGAAGGAGATCAGCGAGGCGGCCACTAAGAGGTTGACTGACACCCGCGACCGCGTGGACGGGGCTATCGCAAGGCTGGAGGCGGCAACGCTGCCCCAACTGCCCAAAGATATGCTCGGCGCTGTCGCCGCGATCCAGGGAATGGAGGTTCGGGCGGCGCTGCGCTCCATGAAGCCGGATGACCGGCTCAAGATGGTCCGGGAGGCGGTTGAAAGCGGTGACGCCGGTTTCGTGAGCGCAGTCGTAAACGGCTCGCACGTGCTCACCGGCATGGGCAAGGCCGAACTGGCTGTGGCCCGCGACATGTGGCAACGCAAGTGGCACGGCGAGACGCTTGCGCGGGTTCAGAGGCTCCGCGCTGCTCAAACACAACTGGACCGCCTGAGCGGTTTGTTCACGCGATGGTCGTCAGGAATCCTGGCCGACAAAGATGCCGCCGTCGCTGCCGCCGAGAAATCAGATGAACTCGCCGCAGCAGCAATGGCGAAGCCCGGCTCGCCCAAGTCGGCGGGCGAGCCTCGATGGGACGCAGACGTGGCGAGCACATAAAAGGTGCGCCGGTAGGTTTCCTCCTTTTCCAACCCGGCGGTGCTCGAAGGACGCGTTCAGTGGTCAGTCGCGCGACCCTGGGGCGGGTTAGGCCAATGGCCTGCCCGCCCTCCACACTTCAAACGCGCCGAGCGCCGAGCTGCTTGAGTCCTGTGCTCAACGGGCAACACACGCGAAGCATTTTCAGTGGAAGGATGGAATAAGCCTGGACGCGAGTGGTACTGTCGCTGGGGCGTGTGTCACGCCAAATCGGGGGGGGTCGGATGACCTATATGT
>JAENXG010000492.1 GCA_016649675.1 Methyloceanibacter sp. | reverse complement strand
GGTCGAAGCTCGTGAGCGCGTGGAACAAGAAGCCCGGGAAGCCCGTCGTCTCGGGCTGCGCGAAGGTGAATCTGAGCGGAAACAGGATGAAGCAGGTGACCGCGATGAGTTGCGCGGTCAGCAGCCGAAGTCCGTGCGTGTCGAGCTCGGCCTTGCTTTTGCACACAAAAAAAGACAGGCCGTAGAAGGCGTTAATCGACCAGTAGGGGATGATCGTCCAGTCGACGAAGGGGATCCAATGCTCCCAGTCAAAGACGATCGAGGGGACGCCGTCGCGCCGCGCGGCCAGCCAGTTCGCCTCGCCATAGGTGAGGTAGAAGAAGGGCGCGAGGAACAGGAGCCAGGCAAACGCGCGGCGCCACGGCCGCGCCCCGATCCCCGTGGGCACGCTCGCCGCCTCGGGCGCGCTTGCGCTCAAGCCTTGACCCGCTCGGCGAGAGACACGGTGAAGATGCCCCAGGCGTCGATGCGCTGCTCGATCTTGCGGAAGCCCGCGTTCTCGACGAGCTGATCCATCTCGCCTTGCGTGCGTCGCCGCATGACCCAAGCCTGACCTTGGCGGTGGCTGGTGAGCACGCGGCCGATGAACTCGAGCTGCGGATGCCAGGGCTGGCCGGTATAGACGAGGAAGCCGCCTTCAGGAATCGCCGCCGCAAGACCTGCCAGCGAGCGGCGCACCATGGCGTTATAAGGGAAGAGCTCGTAGAGGCCCGAGACGATGCCGAGCGTCGGCTTAGGCTCGATGCTCGCAAGACTCTCGCGGTCGAAAGCGTCGCCTTTGACGAAGCGCGCGACGCCGCTCAGGCCCCGATCGGCGATGAGCTTGGTGCCGGCGGCGACATTGATGTCGCTATAGTCGCGCAGCAGAATCCCGTCAGGCTTCACGTCGGTGCCGGCCAGCGCCTCGATGACGTAGCGGCCGTGGCCGGCGGCGATGTCGAGCACGCGCACGGGCATTGCCTTGTCGCGGAGACGCGTCATGGCCTTGCGCAACAGTCCTTCGAGATTGGCCTTAATTACGCTGGCGGATGCCGCGCCAGCCGATCGACTCAAGATAGCCTTTGTCGATGAAGCGGCCGAGCGCGCCCTTGCCTTGCGGCTCGTTGCGATAGACGTAGTCGAGCGTCGAGCCCGAATCGAAGCCGGTGCGATGGCCGAGCGCGACACCCTCCGAGACCCAGCCGCCGATCTTCATGGCGAGACGCTGCGCCCTCCAATAGAGCCCACGCAGAGAGGGGCGCGGCAAAGGCGAGGCGATCCTGTCGGCCTCGTCGCGCGTATAGCTCATACGGTCGGCGTCGAGCAGCGAGGGCCTTACGATCGGCTCGGCGAAGCGCTCGAGGATGAAGCTGCGCACCTTGGCGACCGCAAGCGCGCGGTCCTTCTCGCCGAATGTGTCGTGATAGAAGCCCGGGAGAACGTGACGCTCCTTGATGGGCGTGCCGAGGCGCTCATAGAAGCGATGCTGCGCGCCGTGCTTGACGACGAAATCGCTGCCCGAGATGAGAAGTTGCGTGGGCACGGTGATGGCGCGCGCATCGGCCACGACACGATCCGCCGTCTCGTAGAGACCGAGCAGCACGTTGACCGCGATGGCGCGGGTGATGAGCGGATCGCTATCGTAAGAGGCGATGCGCGCCTCGTCATGGGTGAGGAAGCGCGCCTTGACGTAGGAGTTCACATAGAACAGGCCGCGCCAGGAGTGCTTGAGCTTCAGCGCGGTCCGCGCGAAGGGGACATAGAGCTTCACCGAGAAGGCCGGAGAGGCCAGCACTATGCAGCGGATCCTCGGCGCGAAGTCATGGGCCCAGGCGGCGATCAGCACGGCGCCTACGCTTTGCGCGATCACCCCCATGTCCTCGCTGCGAATCCCGAAGCTCGCGCCGATATGGTCGACGAAGTCCTGCACGTCGCGCACCAAGACGGCGATGCTCGGGC
>JAENXG010000375.1 GCA_016649675.1 Methyloceanibacter sp. | reverse complement strand
TCGATCGCGGGCAGGCTGTCGATCGCCCGCACCACGCCATGCAGCGCGGTCTGGAGTTGCGGGTCGGGGCAGGCGAACACGGACTTGCCGTCGCCGAAGCTCGTCCTGTCGGCGCGCTCGGCGAGCGCATTCCTCTGCTCGGCGAGCTGGGGATCGCTGCGCAGCGCATTGAAGCGGGTGATGGTGAGGTCGAGCCTGCCGTTCAATGCCCGCAGGAACTCGTTGCGCGTGCCCGAGGCATCGAAGGTGGAAGGATCGCGGCTCAACACCTTGGCGAGATCGGCATTGAGCGCGTCGAGATCGGTCTGCACGCCGCCTGCCCGCGATTTGATGAATTCCGAGGTGAAGGCGAAGTTCTTGGCGTCGGCATCGCGCATCCGCCGGCGCGGCCCGTCTCCGGGCGGACTATCGGGGCAGGTAAGGCCCTTCTCGCGCTCCTCGGTCGCCTTCGCCGCCGAGACGGCAGTGAGCGTGTCCAAAGTTCCGCCGAGCTGCCCGATGCGCGCTTTGCCTTCTTCCAGCGCCTGCTGCACCTGGCCGATCGCCGCTTCCGCTGAGCGGGTCGCCTCGCCGCGCGACTCGAGCACCTTCCAGTAGAAGCCGAAGCCGAAGCCGACCGAGATCAGCGTGAGCAGCACATAGCCCATGATGTAGAGGAGACGCAGCCACCACGAGATCGGCGAGAACAGCGCATCGAGAATATAGAGCACCATCAGCATCAGCGTGGCGACGGCGAAGCCGATGGCGATCTTGTGGACGAGCGGCACGTCGCCGGTATTGGCGGCGATCAGCTCGAGCATGCCGACATAGGTCGCGAACCAGGAGAGGCCCGCCAGGCAGACGACGAGGAAGATCTTCTTGAAGCTCGGGAACACCGCGCGCAAGCGCTCGAACCGCCGATTGTGGAATTCGAGGCTGTCGATGGCGCGGTCGAAACGCGCACCGTCGCGTCCTGGCGCAACAGGGGGGACAGACATCGCCTGATCGTACTCCCGACGCGTCGACCGGCTATCGCCCCCCAGCGCTCCGATCGTTAATCCGTCTTAACGGTCGAGGCAAAACAAGGCCCTTTCGTGACGTGTACTGCGGACCGGCGGACTCTCCCCTTCTGTGTGCTCGCGCGGCCAAAACTAGCGGGCGTCGGTCAGTTCTTTGGGCCCCGGGGCGGCATCGTCCTCGAGGTCCTCGAGCAGGATCCTGACCAGCGGCTCGGCCACCTGCCCGGCATAGAGGTCGCGCGCCCAAGGCTGCGCCGGCGAGCCCGTGCCGATCACCACCACATAGGAATAGGCTGCGCCGGTGTCGAACTTGATGCCGCCCGCAACCCAAAGGTCGACGGTGTCATAAGCCAGCGGGTCTAAGACCCCCGTCCCGCGCGTTCCGGTCTTGGCGAAGTGGAGCGAGACACCTTTGTGGCGGTCGGCGCACCAGTCGGACAGGCGATTGAGCGTGCCGTGACTGTAGCAGAGGGGGCTGTCGAGAAAGGCGCCGAGCAGCTCGCGCGACTCTGGCTTGACCAGCCTGCTCGCCACGACGGCGCCTGAATCGATGGCATCGCCAGCATCGCTTTCGCTCAAGGTGAGACCCGAGACAAGGGTGGGCAGCGTCACCGGCGTGCCGGCGTCGCCGGACAGCGCCGCAAGCACGGAGCCTGCCAGGCGGTGCACCGTGCGGGGGCTCGCCGCGACCTGGCCCACCACGATGCTCTTGGCCAGATTGGCGGCGGAAGTGACGGGATCGACCAGGGTGATGCCGAAGCCGTGCACGAGACGCTCGAGCTCGCTCAAGGGCACGCGCGAGGTGCGCCATTCGAGAGGGGTGTTGAGCGAGCAGGCGAAGGCCACGCGCGCGGTGCGTAAGCGCCGCTCCTCGCCGTGGCCGCACGCCTCGAGCCCGGTGGCGGGAGCCTTGGTGTCGACCCACAGGGAAGAGGGCTTATCGGTGCCCTGATTGGCGATGGCCACCGCCGCCACGATCTTGCCGAGCGAGGCGATGGCGCGCGCCTCGTGGGCCGGCTCGTAACGCCCGGTCGTAGCGTCGCGTGCCGCGGCAGAGCCGAAATAGGCCGCGTTGAAATTGGATTCGAAATAGCGGACGAGGTGGCCGCGTGCGTCGGCGGCGGCGATGATCACGTCGGGGAGCTTGACCGCCGCCTGCCCCTGGTCTTCGCCGGCGCGGTCGAGATCGAGTGCGTAGCCCGGATCGAGGTTCCCCTTGAAGCGCTGATCGAGCAGCGCGAGCGCCGCTTTCTCACGCTCACGGAATTGGAAATTGTCGGCGGCATCGAGCGTCAGATGCACGGCGCTCACGCGTGAGCGCCAGCCGAAGCCGAAACGGGCTTTCAGCTCCTCGCGCACGCCATATTTGACCGACGCCAGAAGCGCGTTGGAGCGGAACACGGGATTGGCGCCGACGCGCCCGGCGCTCACCTGCGATAGGCCGGCAAGGGCCTCCTCGGTGCCTTGCATGGGCGCAGGCTCGGGCGGGGCGTCCGCCAGATGCTGAAGCTCGGCCACGACGCGGGCCCGCTCGCCGGCATCGGCAATCAGGGCGGTGGCGCAGGTCTTGGCGCGCGAGCCCGCCACGCGTGTCCAGGTGGCTTGCCGCAACCTGTCGAGTTTCTCGCTGCCGCCGATCAGCATCACCGGCTGGTTGACCG
>JAENXG010000165.1 GCA_016649675.1 Methyloceanibacter sp. | reverse complement strand
CGCGCAATATGAGTGGAAAGCCTCTGGACCGGACGGCCACCCGGCCCGAACGAAAGCGCCGCGCCGCTTCAGGCTAACGGGTACGAGTGAGGTAAACCTGCCACCATTTTCTCTGACCGTGGTGCGGGGATTTGGACCCCGCAAAGAGGTGTTGGACAAGCCGATCGCAGGTAATTGAGTTTAGTGGCGCGCCCGAAGAGATTCGAACTCCTGACCCCCAGATTCGTAGCAGACATGCCTGGGCGAGCATCTTTGTCAGAGCAGTTTGCTCCGCATCAACGTCGGGGAGCTCGAGGTGAATTATAAAAACGCAATGGACGGTGTCTCCTTCGCGACCATCCCCGGGCCGCTCCCGTCCGAAACATCGGTGGCCTGTTCGACGTAGTGTGATGTGTCCGGCGCCCCACCAGTCGCGTGGGGCGTCTTCTATTTGGAGCGCTGGGAAGGCCGTGGCGGCCGCAACGCGTGAACCGTTAGCCCGAGCCAGTCAGGAGCAAGGGCATCGGCAGGTTCAGTTGCCCTCGCATCTGCACGCGCGGAAGAACCTCGCATTGGGGCAGAAATCCGGAGGCATTTGCAGCCCATCAGCTGACTCAAGCCAGCCTCGGCAGGTGCCCTCATGAAGGCAGAAGCGACACTTGGCGCGCGCCTCAAAGAATGCCAGTCCACCGTCCACGCGAACCGCCGCAAGCACGTCGACACCGCTCGTCCGCATCATGCGGTCCATAAATTCTTGCCGGCGAAGGACTTGGTCCAGCGTGGGCCACAGGCGCGTTGAAGTTGGCATCGCTGCCTCCCCTTTTGCCAATGCGACCGATAGATCATCCTCAGGCGGCGACGCGTGGCCGTCGTTGACCCACATCAAACTCGTGGTGCGAGACATGGTCGCGGGCTGGCGGAGGCCGCTCAGCTTCGCTCCGCCCGCGGCCCAAGCAGCATGGGTGCATATTCGAAGAGGAACAAGGCGAAGGCAGTGATCCAGGCCGCACCAGCAGCCTCGAGCATGACCATATAGCTCTGCGGGAACGCCCCGGCAGCAATGCGCAAGAGCGCGGCGGCGATCATGGCAGCGTAAATCGCGACAGTGCATTTCGAGGCGGTCAGGTCTCGGCCGGTATGGCCGCGCGTGGCGCGCGTCATCACGCCCAATGTCATGAGACCGACGGCGCCGACGGTCCAGGCATGTAGCGCGGCCGTCCCGGCAAGGGTGCCGGGGAAGAGAATGGACGCGGCGCCGAGCAGAAAGCCTAGCGGGACGAAAGCGTAGCCAAGATGGAGGATCAGGACGAGAGGCTCGCGCCGGGCATGGACCCCACCCCAGCGCCATAGACGCCCTACCTGTGCCGCCGCGGCAGCGAGGAAGAGAATCCCCGTAGCGAGCATGGTCGGCGCAACGATCCAGAGGACCAATGCCAACCCGGAAGCGATCAGCGCTAGTTTGTCGATGAGGCCAAACGCAGCTGGCAGATGTGGCGATCCCGTGCGCAACAGCCAACTATGGGTGAAGCTCGGCGTAATCCGGCCGCCGATGAGCATGATCAACCCGATAAGTGCTGCAACAGCCACGCGCGTGGCTATATCGGGCGCTCCCCCAATCAGCACCTCTGTGTGAAAGCCAATATTGGCCGCCCCCAGAAGGCCCACAAGGATGAGTGGGGGCAGATTACGCCAATTGCGGCCGGCCATGATCTCGCGCGCCATCACGACGAGAAGGCAGGGCAGAAAGAGACTATCGATCAGGATCGCGGGAAGGACGCCGATGCCTCCCGTAGCCAGGAATGCCATCCGCGCGAAAACCCAAAGCGAAAAAAGTAGTGCAAGGCGCCAACCCGCGACCGGCAGCCGCCCGGTCCAGTTGGGCACTGCCGTCAAGAGAAAGCCAGCCACCACGGCTGACGTGTAGCCGAAGAGCATCTCATGGGCGTGCCAGGCGAGCGCTCCATAGCCGGGTGCCAGCTGCCAAAAGCCGGCCAGCGAGCCGATCCAAAGGAGCATGGCCAAGACGGCCCAGAGTGCTGCCCCAAGAAAAAAGGGGCGGAAGCCATAGCTGAGAAGAGGGAGGCCGGCATACCTGGCCTTCATAGGGAGTTGCCTCTTTCCGTGCATGCGTCGCGTTGCATGACTGTCAATCTCCGCGCGAATGTTTTGGCTGGCCGCAGTCAGTTGCCTCGGCCACGCGCGCAAGCCCCTTGAGGTCGCGAACGACGATCTTCCGCCGGGCGACGGTCACAAGGCCCGCGCTTTCCCATGCGCTCAAGACACGGCTCACCGAATGTAGGGTCGTTCCCGAGACCTGGGCGATGTCTTGGTGCGTTATCGGAAAATCGACGAGAATGCCGTCCTCGATCTGGCGCCCGGATTGGTCCACCAATCTGAGGATGGCGTGGGCGATGCGCCGCGCGACCTCCTCGGTGGACATCTCCTTGACTCTGGCATGGGCCTCTTGCAGACGCTGGCCCATCATCTGCATGACGTTTGTTGCGAACGCGGGATGGCGCGCCATGAAGTCATCCCAGATGTCGGCGGGCCAAGCGAGGGTGACGCTGTCGACGAGAGCGCTCGCCGTGGCCGGATAGTCCTCGCGGCGGAGCGCTTTGGCGATGCCGTAGATGTCACCGGGATTCACGAACCGGATGACGACCTGTTGGCCATCATGTGTCACCTGCACCACCTTGAGGCGTCCATGCAGGAGCACATAGAAGGCCGTCGCAGTCTGTCCCTGCTCGAAGACGGCAGCGTTCATCGGAATTCGGAGTGCAGACGCGTGGGCGATCACGTGATCGAACTCTGCCTCGCCCATCGCGCTGAACACCGGCAGCGACTGGATCAATCTTCGGTCAAGAGTGGCCATTCCTTCAGATCGAGCTGCCGGTCAATCACGGGTTACGTACAGCAGGGCGCGCCTGAGGCAGGTGAGGCCGGGATCCTCCGAACGCGCCAGCGCTCCCATCAATGTCATCCATTCCTCATCGGAGGCTTCCTCCGTGTAGCGGTCCACCGCATTCGCCGCCAATGTGCCAAGGGCCAAGCCGTCCGCGTCCGCGCGCGCGCGCAAGGCGGTGAGCAGGCTTAAGTCGCCGAGACTGAGAATCGCTTCCGTGGCGAGGGAGTCATCATCGAAACGAGCGAGGAGATCGCCAAGCAGCATAGCACCCACTTCAGTTGACCCGATGCGCCTCCGCGCCTTCCATCGTAATGCCAATGATCTCCGCCGCCGACACGAGCCGGGCGATATATTGCGCCTGACGAGCGGCCGTAGGTCGTGAGGACGATCTGGTCACCGGTACGCGCCCGCACGAAGCACAGCCCGCGCTGGCCTTCGTGCAGCTTGCACTCTCGCGGGCAAAGATCGCATTGGATGCGGCCGTCCGCGAGGGCATGCCAATAGCGGCCGGGCACTCCGTCACTTGTGTAGGCGTTGTGCATAGGATGAAGATGGGTAGGTTGTAAGAGGAGTCAACGCCTCTCATGTTCGCCAAGCTACTCGGAGGCGAATGCAGCGACGTCATTTCGGCGGTTGGGTTTTGGTCGGAGGAATCCCGATGCAAGCGTGCGTTCAAGGCTCTGGCCTTGCCGCAGCGCGCGGCGACGCGTCTCCCTGTCGCGATCGATCACAAAATACGTTACTAAACCCCCGGGGGCGGCGTTCCGTGGATAGGGCATAATGCAGAGAGAGGCCGCACTGCCGAGAGAGGCTATTGTCGCCGATATCGGCGGCACCAACGCGCGCTTCGCCGTGGCTGACCTCGCTACGCTCGAGCTTTCCCGCATCAGCCAGGTTCTTTGCGCTGCCCACCCGACCTTCACCGCCGCGTTCTGTGCCTATCTCGCCGAGCTTTCCGCGCCGCTCGATCATGCCGCCATCGCGGTGGCGGCGCCGGTCACTGGCGAGGACATCCACTTCACCAATTCGCCCTGGTCCTTCGCCAAGCACGAGCTTTGCGGCACCGCCGGGCTCAAAGACGTTCTCGTGCTCAACGACTTCGAGGCGCTCGCGCTGTCGTTGCCGCATCTTGCCCGCGCCGAGCTTCACCAGATCGGCGGCTTGGCACCTGAAGACCATGCAACCAAGATCGTACTTGGACCCGGAACGGGACTCGGCGTTGCCGGTCTCGTCTGGTCGGGGGAGCGGTGGATCGCGGTGCCGGGCGAGGGAGGGCACACCTCCCTCGGCGCCCATGACGAGCACGAGCTTACGCTTCTCGAGCGGCTCCGCAAGGGCCGCTCGCACCTCTCCATCGAGCGCGCGCTGTCGGGCCCCGGTCTCGCCAACCTCTACCAGGCGATCGCCGCGTCTCACGGCGAAAGCCCTGCGGAGCTTCGGCCGAACGATGTGCTGGTGCGGGCCCTGAGCGGCGAGGATGGGATTGCCGAGGAAGCGCTCGATGTCTTCATCACCTTGCTCGGCCGCTTTGCCGGCGATGCGGCGCTTCTCTTTGGTGCCAGGGGCGGCGTCTATCTCGGAGGTGGCATCGCGCCAAAGATCGCGCTCGCGCTTTCGAGCGGCGCATTCCGCGCGGCCTTCGAGCAGAAAGGCCGCATGACGGCCTATCTAGCGCCGATCCCCGTCTACGTGATCCGTGCCGACCTCGCGACCCTTAAGGGCGCTGCCGCAGCCCTCAGCGCACAGCTGGGGCCGGATGCCACCGGCCGTCCCAAGAGCGTGGATCTCGCTTAGAACTTGAAGCGCCCCAGGAACAGATCCGCATTTCGGGCACGTCTGCCTGGTCGAGAGGCGTCGGGAACAGCTCCTCACACTGCGTGAATTTGTAGCGGTCGCAGTTGGCGAATGCCACTTCGAGAATACCCGGAAATGGCACATTCGCGACGATAGTGAACTGGTGGCAGGTCGCAGACGAGAACGAACCGTGCCGCTGATAGGCCGACGCTATTCCAGTTGCTCTCGATCGGTTTCCGCCTTCCCTAAGGTCTAGTGCGATGAAGCCACGATTCACGCTCCAATTCTGTCATGCGAGCGCGAAGGTCCTCGTCGTGCTTCGACATGACGGAAGTCTTACGGAGACTTTGCACCAACGCACGCAGCAAATCGGCGCGGCTAACGATCCCTACGACCTTTGCCCCCCGCATGACGGGCAAACGATGGATGCAGTGGTGATCCATGAGACCGACCACCTCCTCAAGCGGCATCTCTTCAGTGATGGTGACCGGACCGGCGGTCATGACATCCGCAACCTTGCGATTGGATTGGCGGCCAAATTCGTCTTTCGCTCGACCAGCTAAGACTTGAAACCAACGTGGCCGCTTGTAGTCGGGGCCGCATCCGGTGGGGCGCAGGAAGTCGCGCTCGGTAATGAGTCCCACGAGACGAGCCTCTCTATCGAGCACAGGCAACCCACTAATGTCGTGTCGGAGCATCAGCTCGCCTGCTTCCAGAAGCGGAGTGTCAGGCCCGACCGACACTACGGGCGAAGTCATCACATCGCGGACCTTCATGGTCGCCTCTCCTGAACGGTACGTTGCCCGAATATCTTCCTGTATGACTTTGACGGAAATCAAGACCCTACAAACGTTGAGTTGAACATAAAATCTGCGACTGACAGCGGAGATTGCAGAGTTGAGCCTAGAGAGCTTGACGCTAAGATCACCCGGGACTGTGCGGGTGATATGGACGTTAACGATAAGATTAGTCCAGCTGTCGATCGGAGGCACCTGTTTGCCAGATTTTGGCTTACAGCCT
>JAENXG010000398.1 GCA_016649675.1 Methyloceanibacter sp. | reverse complement strand
GGCCGGCTATGCCGACGGCGTGATCCGCGCCGGCGTGATCGCCACCGTGTTCTGGGGGCTCGCGGGCTTCCTGGTCGGCGACTTCATCGCCTGGCAGCTCGCCTTTCCCGTTCTCAATCTCGACCTGCCTTGGACCACCTTTGGACGCCTACGGCCCCTGCACACCTCGGCGGTGATCTTCGCCTTCGGCGGCAACGCGCTCATCGCCACGTCCTTCTATGTCGTGCAACGCACGAGCCGCGCGCGTCTGGCCGGCCGCTGGTCTCCCTGGTTCGTGTTCTGGGGCTATCAGCTGTTCATCGTGCTTGCGGCTACCGGCTACATTCTCGGCGTCACCCAGTCCAAAGAATACGCCGAGCCGGAATGGTACGTGGATATCTGGCTGACCATTGTCTGGGTGGTCTATTTCCTCGTCTTCATCGGCACCCTCGCCAAACGCCGCGAGCCGCACATCTATGTGGCGAACTGGTTCTACCTTGCCTTCATCGTCACCATCGCCATGTTGCATATCGTCAACAACCTGGCGATCCCGGTGTCGTTCCTCGGCTCGAAGAGCTACGTGATCTATTCGGGCGTGCAGGACGCCATGACGCAATGGTGGTACGGCCACAACGCGGTCGGCTTCTTCCTCACCGCGGGCTTCCTCGGCATGATGTACTACTTCGTGCCCAAGCGCGCCGAGCGGCCGGTCTACTCCTACCGCCTCTCCATCGTGCATTTCTGGTCGCTGATTTTCCTCTATATCTGGGCTGGCCCCCACCATCTGCACTACACGGCGCTGCCTGACTGGGCGCAGACCCTCGGCATGACCTTCTCCATCATGCTGTGGATGCCGTCCTGGGGCGGCATGATCAATGGCCTGATGACCCTTTCCGGGGCCTGGGACAAGCTCAGGACCGACCCCGTCATCCGCTTCCTCATCGTTTCCGTGGCCTTCTACGGTATGTCGACCTTCGAGGGACCGGTCATGAGCATCAAATCGGTGAATGCTTTGTCGCACTACACCGATTGGACCATTGGCCACGTGCATTCGGGCGCGCTCGGCTGGGTCGCCTTCATCACCTTCGGCGCGGTCTATTGCCTCGTGCCGTGGCTGTGGCATCGCAAGGCGCTTTATTCGCAGCGCCTCGTCGAGTGGCATTTCTGGATCGCGACCCTCGGCATCCTTCTCTACATCACCTCGATGTGGGTGTCGGGCATCCTGCAGGGCCTGATGTGGCGCGCCTACGATAGTCTCGGCTTCCTCGAATATTCCTTCGTCGAGTCCGTCGAGGCCATGCATCCCTTCTACGTCATCCGGGCGATCGGCGGCTCGCTGTTCCTGCTTGGCGCCGTGGTGATGGTCTACAACGTCTGGCGCACCATTCGCGGCGACGAGCCGGTCGATGCGGCGGAGCAGCCGCGCATCGCCGCGGCGCCCGAGCTCCGCGCCGTTCCGGCCGAGTAGGGGAGAGGCGCATGGACTGGTCCAAGCATCAAATCCTGGAGAAGAGCTCGGTCCTCCTCCTGCTCGGCATCCTCATCACGGTTGCCATCGGCGGTCTCGTCGAGATCGCGCCTCTGTTCTGGTTGAGCTCGACCATCGAGAAGGTCTCGGGCATGCGGCCCTACACACCACTCGAGCTTGCCGGGCGCGACATCTATATCCGTGAGGGCTGCTATCTCTGCCACAGCCAGATGATCCGCTCGCTTCGCGACGAGGTCGAGCGCTACGGCCACTACAGCCTGGCCGCGGAGAGCATGTACGACCATCCCTTCCAATGGGGGTCGAAGCGCACCGGGCCCGATCTCGCCCGGGTCGGCGGCAAATATTCCGACGAGTGGCACATCGCCCACATGACCAACCCGCGGGCCGTCGTGCCGGAGTCGGTGATGCCGGGCTATCCCTTCCTTGCCAAACGCGCGCTCGACTATGGCGACATCGCCGATCGGCTCACGGTGCTGCGCGAAGAAGGCGTGCCCTATACCGACGAGATGATCAAGGATGCCAAGGCCGATCTCGAGGGCCAGGTCGATCCCAACGCCGCGGCCATCAAGGACTTCCTCGCGCGCTACCCGAAGGCGCAGGTCAGGCAATTCGACGGGGACCCGAGCTTCGTGTCAGAGCTCGATGCGGTCATCGCCTATCTGCAAATGCTGGGCACGCTGGTCGACTTCGCGACGTTCGACGCCGCGGGCCCCAATCTGAGGTGAGGCATGCCATGACCTACGAGCAAGTGGCCTCGATCACGCAAGTCGCAGCACTCCTCTTCTTCGTCGCCCTTTTCGTCGGGGTCCTGATCTATGCCTTCTGGCCCGGCAACAAAAAGGCCTTCGAGGAGGCCGCAAGGCTCCCGCTTGAGAAGGACCCCGAGCCAGACCAAGAGAAAGACGGTTAAGCGCCATGGCCAGCAACAAGCGCGACACGGCACCTGAGGCTGACACGACGGGCCATGAATGGGACGGCATCAGGGAGCTGAACAAGCCGCTGCCCAAATGGTGGCTGTGGACGTTCTACGCCTGCATC
>JAENXG010000271.1 GCA_016649675.1 Methyloceanibacter sp. | reverse complement strand
GTGACGTTTACATCCAGCGCGCCGCCCTCAACATCGATCTTGCCGAAAAGGTTCGAGGCGATGGCATCATTGAGCCGCGCCGCCCCGCGGTACTTGATCTGATCGAGCTCAAGGTCTGTCCTGAGCGGCATCGACAGGGTGAAGGCGCCCTCGGCGCTGCCGCCCAGGAAGTCGGGTTTCAGACCGACGCTTTGGATGTAGCCGAGCGGCTCGT
Source organism: Methyloceanibacter sp. (assembly GCA_016649675.1). Lineage (GTDB taxonomy): Bacteria > Pseudomonadota > Alphaproteobacteria > Rhizobiales > Methyloligellaceae > Methyloceanibacter. Next base: position 3,480 of record JAENXG010000271.1, on the reverse strand, counting down.
GGTCGAGAAGCTCAAGCACCGTCGGCGTTGCGCCGCTCGCCTTGAAGGTGATCTCCGCTTGTTGCGGGTCCTGGCGAAGATCGGGGATGAAGAAGCGGCCTTCGCGGAGCGCAATCTCCTGCCCCGACGGCACCACGACCTTGCCTTGGGGGATGTCGACGGAGAACTTTGTCCCCGACACGGTGAGCTTGGCATCGCCCGTGGCGACCGGGGGCATCTTGTCGAGGTAGGTGATGCTCATGCCGGCAAAATTGAGCTCTACCGTCGCCGCTTCGGCAGGAACCTCGACCCCCTGTTCGAGTTGGACGAGTTCGCCCGCGGCCAAGTTCACGTTGAACTTGCCGCCCAAGACTTGTCCCCCGGTCACCTGCTCCAGCGCCCAGGCCCGCGCCTTGCCGGCAAGAAACTTGGGCCAGAACCGCTTGAAGGTGTCGAGAGGCATTGGGCTCACCTCGCCCGCCAAGCGGACCTCCGGCGATCCCGGAGCATCTTTGATGCTGCCGGCCAGCGCGATCGAGGCGGTGCCTGAGCGAATGGCCAAGCGGGTGAACGTCACGCGTCCGCTTTGCGGCGCCACGCTCCCCGTCGCCGACCATTCATCGATCTTCATGGGCGCAAGGCCATACTCCTCGACCGCGAGCACCGCGTTGTCGGCCTTCAAGGCGAAGTCCCAGGAGGTCGGCGTGCCATTGGCGTCCCGCACCGGGTGGAATTGGCCGCTGATGGTTGCCTTGCTTTTTCCCCACACGAGGATCGAGGGCGCGATCTCCACCACGTCGGTCTCTTGCAGATAGCGGATATGCAGATTGCCGTAGTCGATGTGCATGGGCGTGTCAGGATCCCACGGCGCCCTGATCTGGCCGGACGCCAATTTGAGCTTGGCATCGCCTGACAGGAATTTGCCGGAATCCGACAGCTCGACGGTGGCCTCGCCGAGCACCGGCATATCGAGGGCCTTGAGCGCGCCGAGCGAGGGGAAGTTGCCGGCAAGACCGGAGGGAACAAGATTCTGGATCAGCGCGGTGATGGCGAGGCTCTGCCGCTTGGTGCGCTGCTCGGTGCGGACCTCGAGCTGCCAATCGCCTTTGGTCGAGGCGATATTGGCTTGACCCACGAGGAGGCTGCGGTTGTCCTTGTGCTCGAGATCGATGGAGAAATCCGGCACCTGCCACGAGGTCTGGGTGCCGTTCTGACTGAGCACGACCAGCGCGTTCTTCACGCCGAACCGCGTCAAGTAGGACGTGTTGCCGCTGCGCGCGCGCTCGAACACCTCGGCGATGGTGCTGGTCACGTCGAGCGCCCGGCCGCCGCTCACGGGAGCGTCCTGGTGCTTGGCGATGATGGTTTCGGGCGCGGGCGCTGCGGGCCCTTCTGCCGTGGGCTCGCCCGCCGGCAGCGAGCCGCGGATCACCGTCTCGTTCTCGCCCGCCGCGGTGCGCGAGAAGCTGAGCGACAGGCCACGGTCGGAATCATAGAAGAGCAGAAGCCGCGGCCCAATGAAGTCGACGCTTCCAGGCGCGATGCGCCCGGACAGAAGCGCGCTGCCGCTGAGGCCAATGGCGGCAAGCGGGGCCTGGGCCAGGATGGCGCCGTCCTTGTCGATCAGCCGGATGTTGCGCAGACGAAAGAGGACGCCCGACCCATCGGCGGACCGCTGCAGGATGGCGTCGTCGATTTTCACATGCAGGTCGGACAGCTCCCCGTTAATCGCTGCCTCGATGGAAGGAACAAGCGTCGGAAGCGAGACCGGCCCGCGGGCGAGCCGCCCATAGCCGGCAACGATGGCGACGAGCCCCACCACCAGGATGCCGGCGAAGATCTCGCGGCACACATGGGCGCCGCGGGAAGACAGCTTCTTGAGCTCGAGCTGAACCGGCGCGGGAACTCGTTTGACGAGCGCCCGGCCCCGCCCGGGCAACGCCAGCAGCGCCTTGCCACCTTCCGTGGTCAACTTGACGAGAGCGCCTGAGATCGGCTCGTTCATTCAGTCGATCGCCCCGCCATGACCAAGGCCGTCGGAGCGCATTGCCGCGCTGTCCATGAGGCAGATCGCAAGCAGCCAAACGCGCAGACGGCCTCGCTTTTGGACACAAAGCGACGCCCGGGTCTGCTCATAGCCCTATGTCGGCATCCCCCCAAGGCAAGCCTCTCGAACCCCTCAAGCGACCTCGTTATCACGGCGCCCAATGCGAGGCTAAGGGCTTGACACATAGGAGGCGCTAAAATCGGCTAAAGGAAGGCGCTTCCCCAAGCTCCCGCCGGGGGTTAGCCGTCCCCGGGGGCGTGCGCGAGCATGCCCGGGGAGAACCCCGATGACAACGGGAAGACGAGGCGATATTGTCGGGGGAAGGAGTGGGCGCTGGGTGTTGGCCCTCAGACGGGAAACTCCGCGACAATCCCTTTAGGCGACCTACGGTTGTAAGTCGCGAGCCTAGCGCCAAGGAGGTCTTCGGCGCGGCGTCATAGTATGCGATGGGGAGGTACTAAGTATGTTCACCAAGAAGCCCGAGCCCGGCGAAAGCGTGACGAAAATGGGGGGCGTGATCGGCGAGGCGAAGACGCCCTTCACCGAGCGGCCAGCAACTTATGCAGCCAAGAGCCCCGGCCCGAGTGCGAGCAAGATGGTCCCGTCCATCATCGGTGAGGACCTCACGATCATCGGCAATGTCAACTCCAAGGGCGAGATCCAGGTCGACGGCGAGATCCAGGGCGACATCCATTGCGGCTCGCTGCTCCTTGGCGACAAGTCGCAGGTGATGGGCAGCGTCATCGCCGAGGATATCGTGGTGCGCGGCCGCGTGGTCGGCTCGATCAGAGGCTTGCGCGTCACGCTGCAGGCGCAATCCCATGTCGAGGGCGACATTTTCCACCAGAGCCTCGCCATCGAGCAGGGTGCGTATTTCGAAGGAAAGTCGCGCCGCTCAGACGATCCCCTGGCGGAGATCAAGCAGGCCCCCTCGACCGCGGGCAGCCCTCGTTCCGATGCACGGCCGGCAAGCTTCGACGCGCGGCCGACGGAGCAGGCAAGCTCGTCGAGTGGCGCAAGCATGCTTTCGACCCGCGCCGCCGAATAAAGCGGACAGGCACTAAAGGGATAAGCGCGAAGGACGCGAGGGCGGGTTACGCTTTCGCGTCGGCGTGGATGCGTTCGGCCAAAGCCGCCTCGATGAAGCGGTCGATGTCGCCGTCGAGCACTGCGGCAGGATTGGTGCTTTCGACGCCTGTCCGCAAGTCCTTCACGAGCTGATAGGGCTGCAGCACGTAAGACCTGATTTGATGGCCGAAGCCGATGTCGGACTTGGCGGCGGCGGCGGCTTGCGCCTCCTCCTCCCGGCGCTTCAGCTCGGCCTCATAGAGACGGGCGCGCAGCATCGCCCAGGCCGTGGCGCGGTTCTTGTGCTGCGACCGCTCGTTCTGGCACGTGACCACGATGTTGGTCGGGATATGGGTGATACGGACCGCGCTGTCGGTGGTGTTGAC
>JAENXG010000507.1 GCA_016649675.1 Methyloceanibacter sp. | reverse complement strand
TTGCGGTTCAACGCGCGGGGTCCCGACGGTCTTCTGGACGGCAAGGCGCCGGGCCAGCCCTCGAAACTCAATGACGCTCATCGTCTGGCGATCGCTCGGATGATCGAGAGCGGTCCGATCCCGGCGATCCACGGCGTGGTGCGCTGGCGGCTGATCGATCTGGCGCAATGGATATTTGAGGAGTTCCGCATCACGATCGCCAAGCAGACGCTCAGCCGGGAGCTGCGGAGCATGGGCTACCGCAAGCTGTCGGCCCGCCCGCGCCATCATGCCCAGGCCGAGGGTGCGATCGAGGATTTTAAAAAAACTTCCCCGCGCGCCTGGACGAGATCGCGTGCGCGAAGAAGGTCGACAGCGACAAGATAGAAATCTGGTTCCAGGACGAGGCTCGTATCGGCCAGAAGAACAAGATCACCCGCCGGTGGGCCAAGCGCGGCACGCGCCCCAGCGCGCCCCGTGACCAGCGCACCGCCTCCACCTACATCTTCGGCGCGGTCTGCCCAAAGCAGGGCAAGGGTGCGGCCCTGATCCTGCCAGCCTGCAACACCGAGGCCATGAACCTGCATCTCGCGGAGATCGCCGAGATGGTCGCACCAGGAGCCCACGCGGTCCTCCTCGTCGATCAGGCCGGATGGCATCTGTCGGCGCGATTGGTCATTCCCGCCAACATCACCATTCTCCCCCTGCCGCCGAAATCCCCCGAGCTCAACCCGGTCGAGAACGTCTGGCAGTTCATGCGCGACAACTGGCTCTCAAACCGCGTCTTCAAATCCTACGACGATCTCGTCGATCATTGCTGCGAGGCTTGGAACAAGCTCGTCGATCAGCCCTGGCGGATCATGTCCATCGGATTGCGCGATTGGGCGAACGGGTTCTGATCAATGGGACTTGGTATAAGTTAGAAAGGACTAGGCGATGGGTACCATCACCATTCATGCGGGTGACTTTCCCCTGGCGGACAGGGGATTGAGCGCTTTTGACGGAACTTACTTCGCCTTTCCGCTCCCAGATGGCGAATGGGGCAAGCAGAAAGTCTCTTTCAAAGACCTGGTCAGCCTTGAGGTCGTAACCGAACAGACAGTCGAACGAGGCATGGGTCCGGTTGGACGGGGACTCGTGGGTCTGACGCGCGCCGGACCGGCTGGTCTTCTGCTCGGCGCAGTCAGCGCCAAAAGCGGAAATAACATAACTTTCATTGCCAAATTTCGAGACGGTCGAGAGTTGCTTGGCACGTGCGAACAAGACACGTTCGTATCAATGAAAGCCGCATTGATCGACCGAGATCGCAGACCGTCACCTCAACCGTCTCTATCGTTCACACAGCGCATGGACCGATGGAGTGAACGGAGGGACGAGCGATCGAATGAACGGCTGAAAGCTTGGAAGCAAAAGGTTAACGCTCAGGCGGACGCCAAATGGGAGCCGACAGCGCAAAAACTAAGAGACGAGGGCTACACCGCTGCCGAGATCGCCACGAAAAGGAAACATCACGATGCGATGAGGATCGCTAGGGCTCTTATATTGATCCTATTTGAGGTGGCCTTTATCGTCTTCGTTATAAGAAGCGGGGAGGCCGACGGCACAGGCCCCAAATCCGCTTCATCTGGTCAGACGGCAGCAGCGCTGCCCACTTTAATAGACCGGCGGGCATGGACAGCCGAAGCAGTCGCCCTGTTTCGCGACGATCACCCCGACGCCAAAATCACGAGTGCCTGGGCAGTGAAATCTGAAAACCTGGTTTGGGTTTGCGCGGTCGGTAGCTCTCAGTTCATCGCGCAATCCTTTGGCGACCTCGCTTTCGGGCTTCGTCGGCAATCCGAACCGTAGCAGCGCGCTTGGGCAAATAAGTGTCCTGCAG
>JAENXG010000176.1 GCA_016649675.1 Methyloceanibacter sp. | reverse complement strand
GTAATTTGAATTGTGGCGACGTTCAGGTGGACCGGGGCGCGGTCCTCGCCGGGGGCGTGTTTACCGCGAGCCCTCCGGCGCAAAAAGAGGCTGCGAGGCAGTCTCGTCGGAAAGAATGGTCGGAGCGGGGAGATTTGAACTCCCGACCCCCGGTCCCCCAGACCGGTGCGCTAACCGAGCTGCGCTACGCTCCGTCGCCTTGATGCCAGGCCGATTGGATATACACGCTTAGGCGGGCGAAACAAGCCGTCGGGCCAGAGGCCCGCTAGCCTTTGGCGGCAGCCAGGACCCGGTAGCAGGCCTCGATCTCGTCGAGAAGCGCGCCAAGCGCCTCAGGATTGATCTTGGGAAGTTTCTCCTCGGCGGGCGGGCGCACAATTGTCGCGACCCCGCTTTGCGCCGCCTCGGCGGCGATATCGGGAATCTCTTGGGGCTGGGCCAGGGCGTCTTCCTGCTCGTCTTCCTCCACCCTTCGCCGGGAGTCCATGACGAAGCGCGGTCCGTGCTCTCGCAGGATTTTCTGTACACCACGAATGGTGTATCCATCGTTATAAAGCAGGAAACGAATGCCCCGCAGAAGGGCGACATCTTCGGGCCGGTAGTAACGCCGGCCGCCGCCGCGCTTCATCGGCTTAAGCTGGGCGAATTTGGCTTCCCAGAAGCGCAGTACGTGCTTTGGGACCTCTAACTCGTCAGCAACCTCGCTGATCGTCCGAAACGCCTCGGGCGCCTTGTCCAACGCTCCTCCTCCTCGGCGTTAAAACACCGCCAATATTATTCGGCCGCCTTTCTTCGCGAGAGCGCATCATTGATACGCTGCTTCATGATGTTGCTTGCGCGGAACACAAGCACGCGGCGCGGCGTGATGGGAACTTCCTGACCCGTCTTTGGGTTGCGTCCAATGCGCTGACCCTTATCGCGAATCCCGAAAGAGCCGAACGACGACAGCTTCACCGTGTCCCCACGCTCGAGGCTCGCCACGATCTCGCGAAGCACGAGCTCGACGATCTCGGCGGATTCGTTCCGCGGCAGACCAACCTTCTGAAACACCGCCTCCGCCAAGTCGGCGCGCGTGAGTGTCTTCCCGCTCATCTTGCGTACGCTCCCCCAGTCGCGGGACTAATCAAGATGCTAATCGAGCGGGTGCGACGCGGTCAATCTGTCACGCGATCAAATTCCTGATATTGCATCATTTTCTCTCAAGGTGTGGCTTTCGCGCGGCACCTTGCCGGAAGGCCTACCAGCGGATCAGGAGAGCGCCCCAGGTAAAACCCCCGCCCATGGCCTCGATCAGCACGAGGTCGTTCTCTTTGATGCGTCCGTCGGCGCATCCTTGGCTCAACGCCAATGGAATTGAGGCGGCCGATGTATTGGCATGCTTATCGACTGTAATGATGATGCGTTCCGGATCGAGCCCAAGTTTTCTTGCGGCGCCGTCCAAGATGCGCTTATTAGCTTGATGCGGCACGAACCAGTCGATATCGGAAGCAAGATAGCCGGCCTGGGTCAGCGTGGCGTCGATGACCTCGCTGATCTTGGTCACTGCGTGGCGAAATACCTCTGGCCCGTCCATGCGGACATGCCCGACGGTGCCGGTAGACGACGGGCCACCATCGACATAAAGCTTGTCGCGGTAGCGGCCGTCTGAGCGGAGGCAGGTGGCGAGGATGCCGCGGTCGGTGAGAGCGCCGTTCAGCTTCTGCGCCTCAACCACGACGGCGCCCGCGCCGTCGCCGAACAGGACGCAGGTCGAACGATCCTGCCAATCGAGGATGCGCGAGAAAGCCTCGGCACCGATCACCAGAGCGCGATTGAACTGCCCGCTTTTCAGATAGCTGTCGGCGGTGGCTAAAGCGAAAACGAAGCCCGAGCAGACCGCCTGCATGTCGAACGCGGCGCCGTGGTTCATGCCGAGTTCGGCCTGGATCGTCACGGCCGTGGCGGGGAAGGTCTGGTCGGGGGTGGAGGTGGCAAGGATGATGAGGTCGATGTCCTCGGGTCCCATGCCGGCGTCGGCAAGCGCGGCCTTGGCCGCCAGAATGCCCATGGTCGAGGTGAGCTCGCCTTCGGCGGCGATGCGGCGCTCCCTGATGCCGGTCCGCTCGGTGATCCAGCTGTCGGATGTATCGACCATCTTGGCGAGGTCGGCATTGGTCAATACCCGCTCAGGCAGGTATCCACCACATCCCTTGATCACGGTCCGCACAGTCGTCAAACGAGCCCACTCCCAAGCCTACGCCGCACCTTCAAGCTCCAGCTTGGCATGGAAGCGGGCAACGTCACTCGCAAGGCGATTCACGACACCACTCGATGCCATGTCGTAGGCAACATCGATGGCGCAGGCAAAGCCCGTGGCGTCGGTTCCGCCGTGGCTTTTGACGACGATGCCGTTTAGGCCAAGAAATATGCCGCCATTCAGCTGGCGCGGGTCCAGCTTATCCTTGAGAGCGCGAAAAGCGCCCTGCGCCAGGATGGCCCCGAGGCGAGCAAGGAGCGACCGCCCCATGGCGGCGCGCAAATACTCGCCGATCTGCTTAGCCGTTCCTTCCGCGGTCTTCAAGGCGATGTTGCCGGTGAAGCCGTCGGTGACCACCACGTCGACCACGCCTTGGCCTATATCGTCCCCCTCGATGAAACCGTGATAGCGGATAGGAAGCGGCGCCTCCTTCAACACGGCGGCAGCCTTCCTGATCTCGTCGAGGCCCTTGACCTCCTCGACGCCTATATTGAGGAGCCCGACCGAGGGCCTCTCTATCCCGAACAGGGCGCGTGCCATGGCGGCCCCCATCAGGGTGAACTCGACGAGCTGGCGGGAATCCGCGCCGACATTGGCGCCCACATCGAGCACGATGCATTCGGCCTGGACGGTCGGCCAGATGGCGGCAATGGCCGGACGGTCGACGCCTTCGAGCGTCTTCAGGCAGAATTTGGCCATGACCATGAGCGCCCCGGTATTGCCGGCTGACACCGCAGCAGCGGCGCGCCCATCCTTCACCGCCTCGATCGCGAGCCACATGCTCGACCGGTAGCGGCCTTTGCGGAGCGCCTGGCTCGGCTTTGCGTCCATGGCAATCGCCACATCGGTGTGGATGATCTCGGACTTCTTGGCGAGCGCCGGATGGGCCTTGAGCTCAGGCTCGATGCGGGCGGCATCGCCGACCAGGAGAAATCGCAGGTCGGGGTGGCGGATAAGCGCAATCGCCGCCGCCGGAATGACCACGCTTGGCCCGTGGTCTCCGCCCATGGCGTCGAGCGCTATGGTGACTGGAGCACCCATTCTTTGTCGCCAATCAGGAAAAATATCATCACTGCGGCGGTAAGGCCGCGGCAACCCCCGGAAACAACCCCGATTAGACTTAAAAGGCTGCCAGTGACAACCGTATTTTGCCTTGGGGCTCCCTTCAGCGCCGCTTCAGCCCGGCAAGGGCTGCAAATGGGCCTGTCCCGCCTGCCGCGCCCACCTCAGGGGCGCCTTGCGACGAATCGAAGCTTACCCCCTCGCGTTTCGGGTAGGGCTCAAGCGCCGTGGCAAGGGTCTCGTAGATGACGGGCCCGAGGTCGATCTTCCCGCCGCTGATCGGCTCAGGCCAATCCAAAAGTCCTGAGCCTCCAGTCTCTTCGACACTTTGCTCAAGCTCTTCGATGAGCGACACGGGCAAGAACTCGACCTCCACGGGCACATCAAGGGTCGCCTCAACCGGGTCAAGCGAGACGACGCACGTTTGGGTCACCGCCGCTTTCAGCCTTCCGCTCATGTGCAGACGGCCTCCCGCGCCATGATGCAGGTGATAGGTGAAGGCGAGCGCCGCAAGCTCCACAAGATCGAGCATCCTGGCGATGTCCGCCATTTCAGATGGCGTGGCCTCGATTTCTCCGCTCGCGCCGTCCCTGATCTGCTCGACCTTGAGCGGCCGCGAGATGGGCGGGCGATCATCGTCAGTGCTCATACCTAACTGTCTCCAAGCTCCGCTCCGGAGATGGCCGAAACCTTCGGAAATCTCAGCTCACCGGCACGCAGAGCCGAAAAGGGTTCCGCCTCCAAGTGCCGCACGATATTCATTAGATAGGGTGCCAAGCGCCCGCCCGCAGCCTCGGCGGGCGCGCCTTCGAGCGGCAAGGCGGCGGCGATGGCGGCGGCGATGGCGCCGTCGCCCACCGCGAAAGCCTCCGCATAGGCTTGCAACAGGGCCCCGCTCGACGCGGCAAGCCCCCTCACCTTTTTCGGGATGCTGAGATCGCTGACGCCGAGCTCCCGGAGCACCGTCTCCATGTCCGCGCTGAACCGGTCGGTGAGCTGTTGCGCCAGATCGCCCGCAACGACCCCTTCGGTCTTGAGGCGGTGGAGCACGGCGAAGAGGTGCAGCGACAGGAGGACGAAGCGTCCTTCGAGCGTGTCGGGAACGCCAAACTCCTGATAGAACACGGGAAGCCGCGCCTGCGCCACAATCGCGCCATAGAGTTTGACTGCGCTCGTATCTTTGCGGCGCCATGCAAACAGGGGATCGAGAGGGTTCAAAGGACGGACCATTTCGTCTAGCTTTCGCACCGCCTAGTGCGCTGTCGGCAGGAGCCGGCACGCCGGCGCTGGGCGCGGAAGAGTAAGCGGCTCATTGGGCAGGCTTCCGTTCACGGGGTTCATCGAGGGAAATCCGAATTTTGCGTAAGTTCAAGCCGGTCTCCGTGCGGGCGTCGCTGCCCGCCTTTGTCGCACTCGCGCTCGGCGCTGCGGCGACGCTCACGGCTTGCGGCGCCCAGATCGACAGGCACGGGCATGTTTTTATCGATGTGGACCTTCAGCAAGTTAAGCCCGGCATGACCAAGGACCAGGTCAAAACCGTGCTCGGCTCTCCCGACACGACGAGCACAATCGGCGGCGACGCTTTCTACTATATCTCGAGCACGCAAAAGACCGTCGCCTTCCTCAAGCCCTACGAGATCGAACGGCAGGTCGTGGCGGTCTATTTCGACAAGGGCGAGACCGTGCAACAGGTCGCCAATTACGGGCTGAAGGACGGCGTGGTCGTCAATTACTACAAGGGCGAGACGCCGGCCCGCGGCAAGGACCTCAGCGTCATCGAGCAGCTCTTCGGCAATATCTCCAATCGCAAGCTGTTCAAGGACCAGAGACCGGGCGCCGGCGGCATTCCCGGACCCGGCCTCTAGCTGATCTTTTGGCGCGCCCCTCTGCCTATTGGTGGTGGGCGAGCACCGCGAGCAAGAGCAGCGCCACGATATTGGTGATCTTGATCATCGGGTTCACGGCGGGCCCGGCGGTGTCTTTGTAAGGATCGCCGACGGTATCGCCGGTCACCGCCGCTTT
>JAENXG010000260.1 GCA_016649675.1 Methyloceanibacter sp. | reverse complement strand
GGTCTCGGCGCGCCTATTTCCGACGAGGCGCTTGGACCCGCTTATCTGCCCGCCAAGAGCGACGGCTCAGGCCAGGACCGCAGGCTGTTGCAAGAAGCCGGCAAGCTTCTCGATGACGCCGGCTGGACCATCAAGAACGGCGTCCGCGTCAACGCCAAGGGCGAGCCCCTCAAGCTCGAGATCTTGTTCTTCGAGGACGTCTTCGAGCGACTGACCGCGCCTTATTTGAAGAACCTCAAGCTGCTCGGGATCGACGCTCACATGCGCCTCGTCGACCCAGCGCAATATCAACAGCGCCTCAAGGGTTTCGACTTCGACATCACCACCGAGCGCTACACCATGCGCAACACGCCGGGGGTCGAGCTCAGGAGCTATTTCGGCTCGGCCGCGGCGACGATGGACGGCTCGCTCAATCTCGCCGGCATCTCAGACCCCGCCGTCGATGCTTTGGTCGAGCGCGTCATCGCCGCCAAGAGCCGGGATGAGCTCAACACCGCGGCTCGCGCGCTCGACCGGGTGCTCAGGGCCGGCCATTATTGGGTGCCCCACTGGTACAAGGCCTCGAATACCATCGCCTATTGGGACAAGTTCTCGCGGCCCGAGATCAAACCGCGCTTCGACCGCGGCATCCTCGATACGTGGTGGTATGACGAGGCCAAAGCTGCAAAACTGGCGTCGAACCCAGCTTCTGGTGCTAATGCTCCGGCTCATTCCAGCTCGCGGCGCCCGCTTCTGATCATCGCCGCCCTGCTCGGACTCGTGCTGGCGGGGTTCTTTGTCCTGCGCTTGAGAAGGCCGACGCGACCGCAATGACCGCCTATATCCTTCGCCGCATCCTGCTCATCATCCCCACCATGCTCGGCATCATGCTGGTGACCTTCGTCATCGTGCAATTCGCGCCGGGCGGCCCGGTCGAACGTCTGATCGCCCAGCTCACGGGCACCGACCCCGGCGCCACCGCCCAGTTCAGCGGCGGCGGCGGGGATTTTGCCGGGGGCGGACGCCCAGGCCAAGGCGGCAATCCGGGCGACGTGTCGGCGCCGTCCAAATATCGCGGCGCGCAAGGGCTGGACCCCGAATTCATCAAGAGTCTCGAGAAGCAGTTCGGCTTCGACAAGCCCGCCTATGAGCGCTTCGGCATGATGCTGTGGAACTATCTCCGCTTCGATTTCGGCGAGAGCTATTTCCGCGACACGAGCGTGCTCAAGCTGATCGCCGAGAGGATGCCGGTCTCGATCTCCCTAGGCCTATGGATGACGCTTCTCTCCTACGCCATCTCGATCCCGCTCGGCATTCGCAAGGCGGTGCGCGACGGCTCGCGCTTCGACGTATGGACGAGCACGGTCGTCGTCATCGGCTACGCCATCCCGGGCTTTCTCGTGGCGGTGTTCCTCATCGTGCTTTTGGCCGGCGGCTCCTTCGTGCAGATCTTCCCCTTGCGCGGGCTCATCTCGGAAAATTGGCACGAGCTCCCCTGGTATTCGAAGATCCTCGACTATTTCTGGCACCTCGTGCTGCCGATGATCGCCATGGCGCTATCGGCCTTCGCCACCACCACCTTCCTCACCAAGAACTCGTTCCTCGAGGAGATCAGGAAGCAATATGTGACGACGGCGCGGGCGAAGGGGCTCACCGAGAACCAGGTGCTCTACGGGCACGTGTTCCGCAACGCCATGCTGATCGTCATCGCGGGCTTCCCCGGCGCCTTCATCGGCGCCTTCTTTGCCGGCTCGCTCTTGATCGAGACGATCTTCACCCTCGACGGGCTCGGGCTGCTCGGCTTCGAATCGGTGGTGAACCGCGACTATCCGGTGGTGTTCGCCACCGTCTACATCTTCTCCCTGCTAGGCCTCGTCATCAATCTCATCTCCGACCTCACCTATACCTGGGTCGATCCGCGCATCGATTTCGAGACGCGCGAGGTTTAGCCCCATGGACGCCCCGACCGACACCGCGATCATCGAGGAGGTAACGGCGCAAGGCCTGCCGCGGGCGAGACCTTGGCTCTCCGTCATCCAGCGGCGGCGCTGGAACAGATTCAAGGCCAACCGGCGCGGCTACTGGTCGTTGTGGATCTTTCTCGTTCTGTTCGGCATCAGCCTGTTCGCCGAGTTCGTCGCCAACGACAAGCCGATCCTCGTCCAGTACAAGGGCGAGTACTACATGCCGATCTTCAGGTCCTATCCGGAGACGGCGTTCGGCGGCATCTTCGAGACGGAAGCCGACTATCGCGATCCCGCCGTCAAGGGGATGATGAAAGATGGGGAGGGGTGGATGCTCTGGCCCCCCATCCGCTTCTCCTACAACACCCAGAACAAGAATCCGCCGATGGCCTTTCCGGTCAAGCCGACCTGGCTCCTCACCGATGAGGATTGCAAGCTCGCGGTGGAGCGCGGCTTCCATCCTTGCGACGCCGACCTTGAATGGAATTGGCTCGGAACCGACGACCAGGGCCGCGACGTGATCGCCCGCATCATCTACGGCTTTCGCCTCTCGGTCCTATTCGGTCTCGTCTTGACCCTGTTCTCTTCGATGATCGGGGTCGCCGCCGGCGCGCTGCAGGGCTATTTCGGCGGCTGGACCGATCTCCTGTTCCAGCGCTTCATCGAGATCTGGACGAGCGTGCCGCAGCTTTATCTGCTGATCATCGTGGCCGCGGTGATCGAGCCGAATTTCTGGATCCTGCTCGGCATCCTGCTCGCTTTCTCATGGGTCGCTCTCGTCGGCGTGGTGCGCGCCGAGTTCCTGCGCGCCCGCAATTTCGAATACATCACGGCGGCGCGGGCGCTCGGTCTCTCCAATCTCAGGATCATCTTCAAGCATATGCTGCCGAACGCCATGGTGGCGACCTTGACCTTCATGCCGTTCATCTTGAACGGCTCGATCACCACCCTTACCTCATTGGACTTCTTGGGGTTTGGGTTGCCGCCAGGGTCGCCCTCGCTTGGCGAGCTGCTGGCGCAGGGGAAGGACAATCTGCAGGCGCCATGGCTGGGCTTGACCGCCTTCTTCGTCATCGCGGCGATGCTCAGCCTTCTCATCTTCGTGGGCGAGGCGGTGCGCGACGCGCTCGACCCGCGCAAGAGTTTCGTGTGAGGCACGATGCACGGATCGCATTCCCATAATCATAGCCACGCCGGTCATAGCCATGGGCATGGCCACGCCCACGCCAACAACGAGCGGCGCATGGGGCTTGCCGCGCTGCTCACCGGCGCCTTCATGTTTGCCGAGGTTGCCGGCGGCATCGCCGCGGGCTCGCTTGCGCTGCTGGCCGACGCCGGTCACATGCTGACCGACTTCGCCTCGCTTTCGCTCGCCTGGTTCGGCTTCAGACTGTCGCGACGGCCCGCCGACTGGATGCGCACCTATGGCTTCGACCGCTTCCAGGTGCTAGTCGCCTTCGCCAACGGGCTTGCCCTGTTCGCCATCGCCGCATGGATCGTGTACGAGGCGGCCGGACGGCTGATGTCGACGCCGGAGGTATCCGGCGGCATCATGGTGGTCATCGCCGGGATCGGACTTCTCGTGAATGCCGCGGCGTTCGTGCTGCTCCAAGGGGCAGACCGCGACAATCTCAATGTCCGCGGCGCCGCCGTCCATGTGCTTGGCGATCTCTTCGGCTCGGTGGCGGCGCTCGTCGCCGGCGGCGTGATCCTCTTGACCGGCTGGACGCCGGTCGACCCGCTGCTCTCCCTCGTGGTCGCCGCCATCATCGTCCGGAGCGGGTGGCAGGTCGTGGCCGAGGCGGGACACATTTTGCTCGAAGGTGCACCCGGCGAGCTCGATACGCGCGCGATTCCGCCGGACCTGATCGCCAACGTCAAAGGCGTCGAGGGCGTGCACCATGTGCATGTCTGGTCGATCACGCAAAGC
>JAENXG010000224.1 GCA_016649675.1 Methyloceanibacter sp. | reverse complement strand
TGATGGAGATCGTCGCCAGAGGCTCGATGAAGGCGCCATGGCCGAACGAGCCGAAGCGGTAGCCTGAATCGGTGCGCAGGCCCACGGTGGTGGCGTTGAGCTGGTCCGGGAAGCCGAGCGTTTTGGTCTCGATCTCGAGCAGATGCACGTTCAGCAGCGTGTCTACGAACAGCCCGCCGCGGAGATAGGTGGCGTAGCCGCCCACTTGGCCGCCCTGGAAGTCGAACAGGCGGTTGATCTGATCGTAATCGAGATCGGAATGAATGAAGCCACCCAGCGCCCCGAACACGAGGATATCGTTGTCGGAGAAGAGGCCGCGCTTGCCGAGATCGACGCCGCCCTGGAAGTCGACGGTTTGCAGCTCGCGGTTGAGATTGTAGCGATAGTCCTTGCCATAGGCCGTGACATTGGCGCTGGCATCGCGGTCGAGCCAGTTGCCGGCGCCCCTGACCCACACGGCAGGGGTGATGGCGGGGGCGCCCTGAGTATCGGCTTCGGCATATTTGGCGTTGGGATCGCCGGCAGGTGCCGCGCCGCCGTTGAGCAGCACGCGCAAATCGGTGCTGCGGTCGAACTAGGTGTCTGAGCCCGAATGCCACATGTCTTGCGCGGCGGTGATGAGCTGCGGCAGGACGAAGGCGCCGGCGCCGAGGAAGCTCTTGAGCGCGAACACGCCGCTCCCTGTCGGCCGGAAGAACAGATCGTAGTCGAAGAAGCCGGTGTCGATGGGCTTATTGAGAAAGAACGCGTTGCCCTTCACGTTGCCATTCACAAAGACGACCGGAATGCCCACGGTATTGAGCACGCCGGGCCCGTGATTGGTGTCGTCCACCTTGAGCTCGGTACGTCCGGACACATCGCCGTCGATGATGAAGATATCGGAAGTCGAACCCGGCCCGCCGAGGAAAGCGTCCACGCCGAGGGTCGACTTGCCCGAGCCGACGAAGGAAAGCACGGAGCCGTAGCTGTAAGGGCCGCTCGTGATCAGAAACGTGTCTCCAGGCGCTCCGTCTTGCAGCGAGATGAGCCCCTTGTTCTGGAAGAGGCTGAGCTCGGTAAAGGAGGTCGTCTCGGCCACGCGCGGGTCATCGGCCGTGTGCACCGTGCCGCCGGCCTGGTTGAAGAACCCGCCACAGCCGAGAAAGCTCGTCAGCCGTGCCTCGAACAGGCCGCCCTCCTCGTTATTGAAAACGAATTGGTCGTCGGTGCCGAAGATCTCGACGAAGCCGGTAATCACCCCGAAATTGACAATGGCAGACTTGTCCTCGGGGGCGCTGCCGGGCACGAGCTTGATGGCATAGAACGAGTCGGCGGTGATCGAGCCGTAATTGATGATGCCGGTCACGTCATCGCCGGCCACCAGGATGCCGAGACTGCCGCCGACCACCGTCCCGTAATTCTCGACGATGGCGGCGGATGAGTTCGCCTCGACGAAGATACCGGTGCCACGCGCCTCGACGCGGCCGAAATTCTGGACAACGACATCGCTGTAGGCCTCGTGCGTCAGCGCATGGATGCCGTAGCTGTTTGGGCCTTGGGCGGCGACGTCGCCGTCGTTGATGATGGTGATGCCGCTTTCCTTGTGGTGAGTCTCCGCCCAAATACCGTAGGTGGACATGGACCCGGCGGCAGTGATGGTGGCGCTGTTCCCGATATAGATCTCGCTGCTATCGCCGTGCGTCTCCGCCTCGATTCCTTTGGCATCCCCAGCCTTGCTCTTTGCCGAGATGTTCCCGTTATTCAGAATGAGCATCGGACGCTTGCTGGCAGGCTTGAGCGGGCGATGGCCGCCTATGCCACAGCTTCGGCGGTCGAGCCCGACGCCTGGCCGTCGAAGGTGATGAGCGTGCGCATCTCGGGATTGCCGAGGCCGACGCACATGGGGGCTCTCACGCCCGGAATGAAGCTTGCGTCGAACAGTTCGCGCACGGCGCCGTCGAAGCGGATCCAATGCAAGATGTCGCCCTGGCGGGTGTCGATGATATAGGCGCCGCAGCGCGGCTCGCCGTCGCGCGCCTTGACGTTGGCCTCGAGCTCGAGCCCCTTGAAGGCGCCGTCGCGGGGCAGCGAGGTGCCGACCAGCGCATAGCCCCGCCAGAACGACAGCCCGCGCGCAAATCCCGGGCAGAAGGCGACTTGCTCCGCCTTGCCGCTCTTGGCATCGACCCGGCAGAGATAACCCCGGCCTGAATCGAGCACCCACAGCGTGCCGGCGTTGAGCCGCGGCGAGTGCGGCATGGAAAGGTCCTCGGTGACGACGCGGTCGGTCTCGACGTCGATGAGGATGCCGCCTTCATGGCGCCGCTCGCGCCAGCCATCGACTACGTCGCAGCGGGACACCGCGGTCACGTATTTCGGCGCGCCGTCCTTCATGGCGAGGCCGTTCAAATGGCAGCGGTCCTCGGGCGCGAGCTTCGAGATGAAGCGCGGCTTCCACAGCGGCTTGAAGCTGTGCACCATGTCGAGCGTGGCCAGGCAGGAATATTTGGTGTTGACGAAGATGAGCCGGTCCTGCCCGTCGATGGCGAGCTCATGGGCGTCGACGTCGCCCGTCGTCTGCGCCATGCGCGGCACATAGAGCCGCTCATAGTGCAGGGATTGCTGGTTGGCGAGCTGGCCGGGGCCGAGGACGTTCTCCAGCCGCCAGATCTGGGCTATGGCCGCGAGATAGAGGCGCTGCGGGGTCGCCCATAAGCCCATGGCGCGCACGAAATTGCGCTGGAACACCGAGAGCCTGCCGTCGAGCAGCGGGCCGATCAGCATGAGCTGCCCGGTCTGGTAGGAGGTGAGCGCGATGCTCAGACGATTGGTGGCGAGAAAATCGACAAAGCCGCGCGAGGTGGAGATGTTGGTCTGCTGCTGGTCGGCCGGCTGAGCCTCTGGCGCGGGCGCGGATGGAGCGGCTTGGGGTGAAGCGGCAATGGGTTCGGCGTCCCCGGCAGGCGCCGCTGCGCCCTTCTTAGCGGCTGGCCCCGACCGAGTGCGGGCGAGCTTTGCCGCCCCGGCGGCAGGCGTCTCGCCCTTGCTAGGCCCCGATCTCTTCTTGTCGGCCACGTTGCTCCTTCGCGCCGTCGCTGCCTAATCCGCGCAAGTATAGTCGGTAAGCTGCGGCCTTAGATAGGCGAGACTGGCGGAGCGAAAGCTCGTCACCTCCGGGGCAGAAACCCGGCGCTTCAGACTGTCTCAGCTCTCAAGCATCACTGGCGTGCGCCATCAGCTGCTCTCGGAGATGCTCAACTTGAAAAAGCCGAGCCCGAGGCTTCGCGTATCCCCGGATAGGCCGAGGGAGATCGGCGACCGCGGCTTCTCGACGGCGAAGGAGATGTGGAGTTCGTGGCCGCCCTCGCGGGCTGGGCGGGGTGGGATCTGCGCCATGCACCGTCTTCGTTTGCGTGAGGGACCGAGTGCGAAGACCCATTCCGCGACGTCCTCGCCACAACACGCCACCCTTACGCTGAGTTGATCGTGGTCTCCTGCCAAAAACGGTCGCACATCCGCGCGCAAGATAAGCGGTCTGTCGGTCTCAATAGTCGGGTGAAGGCGAAGCTCCGCCACGCTGCCAAGGGTCCACACGCCCCAAGACTCGCTTAACGACCATCCGCTCTGCATGAAAGGACGCGAAGCGTATGGATTGCTGAAGTCAATCTCGTCCCCCAGACGGTAAGAAGCGTCGATGGTCGGTGCCTGCCCAGCCAATGCCGGTGGCCGATGATGGATCGACACCGATAGATTGGGCTCGTTCAACAGCTGCGAGGGAACCAGCAGCCTGCATGCCCCGCTATCCCAGCGCTTCGAAACCTCGACGATAGCCGAAAGATTGGAACGCCCGTTGCCAAGAAACTTGTCGCAGCGGAGCGCGAGATAGGTGTCGCGCATGACCTCGTAGCCCAATCTGGTGCGGTCGATCGACGATGCGCTCGAGTAGTGTATGCCGACATCGCCGGTCGTGCGTTGGCTGTCGGTCATGACCACGCGCTCACCATATCTCTTGCGGAAAGCGTCTGCCCATATCTCATCGTCGGTGAGGAGGAGGATCAGCCACGAGGGATCCTCCTCATCGAAAATGTCGAAATAGCGTGCATTGATGGCGTAAAGCTCGGGGTCTTCAAATTTCTTGTCTAGTCCCCGAACATGCACCGCAATGCTGCGCGTGCCCGCGATGTGGCGTCTGTAGAACGCGTCAACCGCAGTCTTGATGTGGCTTCTTGGCCGAAGATATTTCACCGCCAAAAATCCATAGACGGCGGCAACGGACTGCCCTGCCAGCTCGTGGTCATCAAGGATCCACTGCATGACGTCGATGACGCCAAGATAATAGTCGACGACGGCAATTCTCTCTGGACGGTGGGAGGTACTGCTCTCCAAGTCTCGCCGGGTCGTCGCAACACCACCTCGGTCGATTCGGAGTGAGCAGGTTCGCGTTCGTCCATTTGGCCGGAAAGAAATGAGA
>JAENXG010000360.1 GCA_016649675.1 Methyloceanibacter sp. | reverse complement strand
TAAAGAGCGGCGAGGAGGAGCAGGAGACCAAGCCTGAGCGCGAAGAGCTGCTCGGCCTCTCCATCGCGCCGCTGACTGAGGAGCTGCGCAACCAATACGGCATCGGCAGGACGGTCGAGGGCGTGGTCATCACCGAGGTGAAGCCGGACAGCCCCGCCGCGAAGAAAGACGTGAAGCCGGGCGACGTGATCGTCGAGGTGACCCAGGAGAAGGTGAAGCAGCCGCAGGACGTGAAGGCCCGCTTGCTGGCGGTAAAAAAATCTGGCCGGCGATCGGTCTTGCTGCTGCTCTCCGACGCCAAGGGCGAGCTCCGCTTCGTTGCCGTGCCGACGAGCTAGGTGACCGTCCGACCTAAGGCCGTCCTCATCGCCGGGCCGACAGCGAGCGGCAAGTCGGAGGCCGCGGCCTCGCTCGCATCCGCCTTGCGCGGCACCATCATCAATGCCGATTCGATGCAAGCCTATCGCGGGCTTGCGATTCTGACGGCGCAGCCGTCCGAATCCGACATGAAGCTCGCGCCTCACCGCCTGTACGGCACCGTCCCGGCAAGCGAAGCCTATTCCGTCGGCGGCTGGCTTGCGGACGCCGCCGTCGCCATCGGCGAAGCGCAAGGCGAGGGGCGGGTGCCGATCCTGGTCGGGGGCACCGGCCTCTATTTCAAGGCGTTGCTCGAGGGGCTCGCACCCGTCCCCGATGTCCCGGCGGAGGTCCGCAGCTATTGGCGCGAGCAATCCAAGACGCTCGACGCTAACGGCCTCCACGCGATGCTCGCCGCCATCGACCCCGCCATGGCGGGGAAGCTGCGGCCGAGCGACCCGCAACGCATCGTGCGCGCGCTCGAAGTGATCGAAGCCACCGGCGTCTCGCTGGCGGAGTGGCAGGGAGCCAGCACGGCCCCCGTGCTCGGCCCTGACGCGGTCCTAAAGATCGTGATCGCGCCCGAGCGCGACCCGCTTTACGCAGCCATCGATGCCCGCTTCGACCGCATGATCACGGCTGGCGCCATCGACGAGGTGCGGGCGCTTCTGGCACTCGGGCTTGACGACGGCCTTCCGGCGATGCGCGCCCATGGTGTGCGCGAGCTTGCGGCCTATCTTGCCGGCGCGCGAAGCTTGGAAGAGGCGATAGCCAAGTCCAAGACCGAGTCCCGGCGCTATGCTAAGCGGCAGATGACGTGGGCGAGGCGCTACATGGCCGACTGGGAGTGGTTCCCCAATGCGGGCTCGGCCGTCGACGCCGTGCGTGCGGCGTTGTCTAGACCGTAACTTGCGTGCCGATCTCGACCACGCGGTCGGTGGGGAGCTGGAAATAGCTCGAGGCGTCGTCGGCGTTCCTGGCGAGGATGATGAACAGGCGGTCCTGCCAGACCGGCATGCCCGACCTTGTGTCTTGCCGCACCGACCGCCGCGACAGGAAGAACGACGTCGACATGATGTCGAAGCTCAAGCCCTGCTTCCGCGCAATGGCCAGCGCCTTCGGGATGTTTGGCGTCTCCACGAAGCCGAAGCGAATGATCACGCGCGTGAACAATTTGCCAAGCGGCGCGATGGTGACGCGATCCACATGGGCCACCCGCGGCGTGGGCTCGGTGATGACGGTGAGCACGATGTTGTGCTCGTGCAGCACCTTGTAATGCTTGAGGCTGTGCAGCAGCGCCGTGGGCGCGCTGTCGGGGTCCGCGGTGAGAAACACGGCGGTGCCTGGGACCTTATGCCGGGGATGCTTCTCGAGGCTCTCGATCAGGCCGTCGATGGGGGTCTCCATGCGCCTCGTCTTGGCGGCGAGAATGCGGGACCCTTTGCGCCAGGTGATCATGACCACCATCACCATGGCGGCGATCATCAGGGAGACCCATCCGCCCTGGAAGACCTTGAGCAGATTGGCGCTGAGAAAGGTGAGGTCGATGAGGAGGAAGGGAACCATCAGCGCGGCGGCGGCCCAGAGCGGCCACTTCCAATATTTCCACACGACGAGCAGAGCGAGCATCGCGGTCACCACCATGGTGCCGGTCACGGAGATGCCGTAGGCCGAAGCGAGCGCGCCGGAGGACCGGAATTGCACGACGAGGAGGAGCACGCCGATCAGGAGAATGGTGTTTACGCGTGGGATGTAGATCTGCCCGAACTGCGCCTCCGAGGTGTGACGGATTTCGAGGCGCGGCAGGAGTCCGAGCTGGATCGCCTGGCGGGTCAGCGAATAGGCGCCGGTGATCACCGCCTGGCTGGCAATCACCGTGGCGGCCGTGGCGAGCCCCACCATGGGCAGCAGCGCCCATTCGGGATAGAGCAGAAAGAACGGGTTCTCGATGGCCTGCGGCTCGGCGAGGAGCAGCGCGCCCTGGCCGAGATAGTTGATGGTGAGCGCCGGCAGGCAGACGGTGAGCCACGCCACCCGGATCGGTCCCTTGCCGAAATGCCCAAGGTCCGCATAGAGGGCCTCTGCCCCGGTCACCACGAGAAACACGGCGCCGAGCGTCAACAGGCCGATGAAGCCGTGGCTTAACAGGAAGCGCACGCCATAGACCGGGCTGAACGCCGCAAGCACACTCGGATTTTGCGCGACGTGCCAGGCGCCGGCCACGGCAATGACGATGAACCAGACAAGCGTGATGGGGCCGAAGAAGGTTGCAACCCTCGCCGTGCCCCGCGATTGCACCGCAAACAGCGCGAAGAGGATGAGGACCGAGCCCGGCACGACATAACGGCTGAGCGCCGGCGTTATGATCTCCATCCCCTCGACCGCCGACAGAACCGACAGCGCCGGCGTGATC
>JAENXG010000388.1 GCA_016649675.1 Methyloceanibacter sp. | reverse complement strand
CTTCGAGCTCAGCAACGCCGCACGCCTGCCGCTGGTGCAATCCATCTCCACCACAGAAGCCAAAGTCTCCCTCGATCTTGCCGAGCTCTTGCTCGGCCGCGTCAGCGTCGATGCGTTGCGGCTAATCAAGCCGGAGATCACGCTCAAGACTGGTGCGCCTCAGCCCACGGGGCCCGACCAGGCGCCGCAGGCGCTGATTGCCAACTTGCTCACCGGCGCGCCGGTCGAGGTCGTCCGCGTGCGCGAGGGCACGATCGACCTGCCCACAGCATCGGGCACCGAAGTGATCACGAAATTCGACGCCCGTTTCGATGCGAGTTCGGGCAGCGGGACGCTGTCCAGCTTCGGCTCCTTTGTGCTCAGGAATGAGGTCGTGCGTTTCGCCCTCGACAGCGGCGGGCCCGCCGACACGGCGAACGGCCCGACCGTACCGATAAGTCTCACCCTGACCTCCGCGCCGGTCACGGCCAAGGCCACCGGCACCGCTTCCTTCGCCAACGGGCTCCAGCTCGACGCCGACGTGCAGGCCGAGATGGGCAATGCCCGCCGCTTTTTGCAATGGGCCGGCATCCCCTTGCCGGAAGGAAGGAGCCTGCAAGGCTTGTCGGCAGCGGGCATGGTCCATTGGAAGGGATCGACGCTGACCTTCGACGACGGCTCCTTCACGCTTGACGGCAACACCGCGGTTGGCCTCCTCGCCATCACGGCGGGCGAGCGGCCACGCATCGAGGGAACGCTCGCCTTCGAGCGACTCGTTCTCGATCCCTATCTCGGGGATGGCAAGGCGGAAGAGCCGGCAGCGCCGGACGGCTCGGTCTTCGACGGGCAGCTTCTCAAATATTTCGATGCGGACTTGCGCATCTCGGCGGCAGAGATCACGGCGCCCGCCATCAAGCTTGGGCGCGGCGGCTTCACCATCACCGCCAAAGGAGGCGTGCTGTCGAGCGAGATCGGCGAGCTCGAGCTCTGCGACGGCTCGGCGTCTGGCCGTATCGCCCTCGATATTTCGCAAGACACCCCAAAAGCCACCCTCACGGCCAATCTCTCCGACGTTGTCATCGACGGCTGCCTGCAACAGCTGACGCTCGATGTCCCGCTCAAAGGGATCGGCGGCCTCAAGGCCGACGTCTCGACCGAAGGCCGCACGTTCGACGAGCTGGTCAAGGGTCTGTCCGGCAGTCTGAAGGTCAACGCGGAAAATGGGGCGGTGCCGGTCGATTTCTCCCACCTGCTGACCTCGACGACCCCTCTCGATGGGGAAGGCTGGAGCAACAGTGTGACCTTGTTCGATTCGCTAAATGCCGATTGCCGCCTCGCTGCCGGCCATATTTGGTGCCAAATGTTCAACATGCAAACACGCCGCGGACTGATTTCCGGTGCTGGTGATGTGGACTTGCCGCGGCAGACGCTCGATTGGAGCTTGCTGATCGCCAGTCACGCCACGCCGCTCAAGGCTGCCTCGCAGCTCAGCACGGAGACCGAGCCGCGGGTCTCCATACGCGGATCCTTGTCGCAGCCGATGATCCGGAGAGCAGACCGCCCAACCCTCGGCGAGGGGTCGCCGCAGACGAGCCCGGCGGCAAACCAAGTGTCGCCGCGCTGAACTCCCGCGGGAGAGCCTTTTCGACTGGGATCATTA
Source organism: Methyloceanibacter sp. (assembly GCA_016649675.1). GTDB lineage: Bacteria > Pseudomonadota > Alphaproteobacteria > Rhizobiales > Methyloligellaceae > Methyloceanibacter. The sequence goes on along the minus strand of JAENXG010000388.1, from coordinate 928 downwards.
CGGTGTCCGGACAAAGCAATCGCCATTCCTGCGGAATACTCGCGACGGCAAGCACGCTTGGCCGCGTTTGCGGGTTTGCGGCCGCGCTCGCCGCTTGCATCATCACGGGCCCGGGGGCGAGAGCCGAGGATACGCCGGGGGCGAGCGAGAGCGGCACCACGCTCAACATTGCGACCTGGGGCGGCGCTTACGGCCAGTCGCAGGAGATCGCCTATTTCGAGCCGTTCGCCAAGGAGACCGGCACCACGATCTCGACCGAGACCTATGATGGCACGCTCGCCAAGATCAAGGCGATGATCGGCGGGTCCGAGTCTGAGGTGGATGTCGTGGATGTGTCCTCGGCAGCGCTCGGTTCTCTTTGCAGCGATGGCTTGCTCGAGACGATCGAAGCCTCGAGCCTCGGGGCGGCACCCGGAGGCCAGAGCGCCGAGGAGGACTTCTATACCGGCGGTCTTCCCTCGTGCGGGGTCGCGAGCGTCGCTTGGTCGACGGCGATCGCTTTCGATCGCCAAGCCTTTACCAAGAGCCAGCCGGGGCAAATCGCTGACCTCCTCGACACCAAACGCTTCCCCGGCAAGCGGGCGTTGCCCAACGGTCCGCGCTATACGCTCGAACTTGCGCTCCTTGCCGACGGCGTGGATCCGGCCAACGTCTATACCGAGCTTGCCACCCCCGCCGGCGTAGACCGCGCCTTCAAGGTCCTCGACAAGATCAAGGACAACGTCCTTTGGTGGGACAACGCACAGGATCCAATTACCTGGCTGCTCGAAAAGAGAGTGGCAATGGCGGCGGGCTATAGCGGCCGCATCTTTCGCGCCGCCGTCGGCGACCGCCAGCGGCTCGGCGTGATTTGGGACGGCCAGATCTACGATCTCGATCTTTGGGCCATTCCCAAAGGAGCCAAGAACAAGGACGGCGCCAAGCGCTT
>JAENXG010000338.1 GCA_016649675.1 Methyloceanibacter sp. | reverse complement strand
CCTCGCCACGGCCGCGACAAGGCTCAAGCCCAACCCGCTGCCCGGTTCCGATCGGCTGGCTTCGAGCCGCACGAAGCGGTCGAGCACCCGCTCACGGTCGGAAACGGGCACGCCGGGCCCCCGGTCGGTCACCACGATCTCCGCAAAAGACCCCTTCGCCCGTGCGCTCACGTCGATCTCGGGCTTGGCTCCGTTGCCGCCGTCGGCGGCGTCCGGCGCGCCGTATTTGATGGCATTGTCGATGAGATTGGCGATGGCCTGGCCGAGCAGCTGGCGATCGGCACGGATGAAGATGGGCGCGTCCGTCTCCGCCCTGAGCACAAGGCCGCGCTCGTCGGCCACCGGCTCGTAAAGCTCCGCCACGTCGCGCAAGAGCGCTGACACATCGAGCGTCTCCCGGTTCTCGCCGCCCGCCCCGGCTTCGATCCGCGCGATCGAGAGGAGCGCATTGAACGTCTTGATCAGCCCGTCGGCCTCCTCGATGGTCCGCTCCAGCGCCTCGCGATAGACGGGCTCGCCATAAGGTTCGCGCAGCGCCGCCTCGACGCGGTTGCGCAAGCGGTTCAGAGGCGTTTTGAGATCGTGGGCGATATTGTCGGAGACCTCGCGCAAGCCCGCCATGAGCTGCTCGATACGCACGAGCATGAGGTTGAGGCTTTCCGAGAGCCGGTCGAGCTCATCGCCCGAGCCGTTGACGGGCAGCCGCCCGGTAAGGTCGCCTTCCATGATGGTGCGGGCGGTGGCGGAGACGGCATCGATCCTGGCCAGCAGCTTGCGGCTCACCCAATAGCCGCCGCCGATGCCAAACACCGCCATCACGCCGAGCCCCCACAGCATCGTCGAGCGGACCATGCGCGCGAGCTCCCGCCGATCCTCGATATCGCGGCCGACGATCAGGCGATAGCCGCCCGGCAGGCGAAACACATTGGCGAAGGCGAGCCTGCTCTCGACCCCCGCGGTCGCCGGCCGTCGATAGACGAACTCGACGGGTCCCAAGCTATTCCACAGCTCCGGCGACACCGCGCTGAGATTGCCCGCGACCCTCCGCCCCTCGCTGTCGGCCACGAGATAGAGGCTGTTGCCGGGAGTCTGGCTGCGCTCGGCCACGGTTCTGACGAGCTGATCGAGGCCCCCTGCCCGATACTGCTCGGCGAGGCCCTTCAGCTCGGCATCGATGGTCTGGTTGAGCTGCCGCGACAGCAGGACCGTCGTGTTCCAATAGATATAGAAGATGGCGACGATCGTCGCCGCGCTGAACAGCGCAAGATAGGTCAGCGACAGGCGAAACGTGGTGGTCCGGAAGAGCTTAGTGAGCGCTGTCACGGATCGTGTAGCCGGCGCCGCGGACCGTGTGCAGCAGAGGATCGCCGAAACTCTTGTCGATCTTGGAGCGAAGGCGGGAAATGTGGACGTCGATGACATTGGTCTGCGGGTCGAAATGATAATCCCATACGTTCTCGAGCAGCATGGTGCGCGTCACCACCTGACCGGCGTGCTTCATCAGATATTCCAGCAGGCGAAACTCTCGCGGCTGCAAGATAATGGCTTCGCCGGCGCGCGTCACCTTATGCGATAGGCGGTCGAGCACGAGGTCGCCCACCACGAAACGCGTGCTCCCCTCCTCCGGCGAGGTGCGTCTCGCCAGCGCCTCGATGCGGGCGAGCAGCTCGCTGAAGGCGTAAGGCTTGGTGAGATAGTCGTCGCCGCCGGCACGCAGGCCCTTGACGCGGTCGTCTACCTCTCCGAGCGCGCTCAGAATGAGCGCGGGCGTCCTGATCTCCTCGGCGCGGAGCGTTCCGATCACCGCGAGCCCATCGCGTTTGGGCAGCATGCGGTCGACGATCAGCACGTCGTAAACATTGGTTCTGGCGAGATCGAGCCCGGTCTGGCCGTCGCCCGCATATTCGGCGACATGGCCTGATTCCTTGAGCGCCCGCTTAAGGAAGGTCGCGGTCTCCTGATCGTCCTCGATGACCAGCACGCGCATGGTAGGTGGTCTCCTGGCGACGCTGCCTCGAACTTGAGGGCGAGGGATCTTCTATCCCTGTCGGGGAAAAAGGGCGGGCGGCGCGGTGGGGGGAAACCGCGCCGCCCTTCCGGCATAAAAGGCGGTTAAGCCTTCTTCAGGGAAAGCGCCACGAAGCGCATCTGATCGCCGGACTTAACCTGCATCAGCACCTTGACCGTGTCCTTGTCCTTGTCGGTCTTGGCACTGTCCATCGCCTTCTTCACGCCTGCGGCGACATCGGACGGATCCGACACGGAGACGCCGGCGACCTGGAGGATGACGTCGCCGGCCTTGAGGCCCTTGTCGGCGGCGTCGCTCGAAGGATCGACCTCGGTGATGACCACGCCCGCGTCACCGGCGCCGGGGAACTTCGTCGCCGGAGCCAGGGACAGGCCGAGGTCCTTCATCTGCTCGCCCGCCGTGTCAGGCTTCTCCTCTTCGAGAGAGGCAAGCTTCTTGCCGTTCGGGAAAGTGCCGAGCTTCATGTCGACTTGGCGCTTCTCGCCGTAGCGCACGATCTCGAGCTTCACGTCGGTGTTCGGGTGCAGCTCGGCGATCTTGCGGGCAAGGTCACGCGAGTCGTCGATCTTCTCGCCGTTCACCTCGATGATGACGTCGCCGGCCTTGAGATCCGTCTTGGCTGCGGGTCCGTCCTCGCTCACCTTGGTGATCATGGCGCCCTTGGCCTCTTTCAGGCCAATCGAGTCGGCGATGTCCTCGCTCACATTCTGAATGACGACGCCGAGCCAGCCGCGATCGACGCTGCCATGGGTCTGGAGCTGGGTGACCACCTCCTTGACGAGGGCAGCCGGGACCGCGAAGGCGATGCCGACATTGCCGCCGGAGGGTGAGAAGATGGCGGTGTTCACGCCGACGACCTTGCCGTCGAGATCGAAGCTTGGGCCGCCGGAATTGCCCCGGTTCACCGCCGCATCGATCTGCAGATAGTCGTAGGGGCCCGAGCCGATGTCGCGGTTATG
>JAENXG010000423.1 GCA_016649675.1 Methyloceanibacter sp. | reverse complement strand
CGCCATCCCGAGCATGGACTTTGGCCGCAAGACGAAGAGGCGCGGGCGGCCGCGCGCAGCATCTCCGCCGAGATGCATGCGGGCTTTGCCACCCTCCGCACCAACATGTCCATGGACCTGCTCGGCCGGCTCCCCTCCCCGCCCGTCAGCGCGGCGCTCGAGACCGACATCAGGCGGATCGCCGCCATCTGGAAGGACGCGCGGGCACGCTTCGGCACAGGCGGTCCCTTCCTGTTCGGCGCCTTCTCCAATGCCGACGCCATGTACGCGCCGGTGGCGACGCGTTTCCGCACCTATGGCGTCGATCTTGACCGCTTCGGCGACGACGGCACGGGGGTTGCCTATGCCGCGGCCATCCTCGCCCTCCCGGCGATGGCCGAATGGACGCAGGAGGCGGAGACAGAAGTGAGGGAAAGAGCCAGCGCCTGACGGATACTTCGATCCGCCAGCGACATGGTTAATCCTTTCTTGACGCCTGTCCCACATCATTACAGCCAATGAAACAGGGAAGCCGGGCGCTTGCTCCTGTCCGGTAAGGATTGGTTAAGTAATGGCTCTCGCCTTCCGCTCGCCCCGCCCGCGCCGCTCGATGGCGCTCGCGCTGCTCGCGACCACGGCCGTAGCGGCGCTGCTCGGCGGCTGCACGCAGACCGGATTGCCCTTCGCGCGCGGCGACGAGGAGACCAAGCTTGCTACCCCCGACGCCATCGGCGCCCTTTCCCAATGGTCGGCGGCCTATGCCAAGACCCCGCAAGATCCCAAGGTAGCTCTCGGCTATGCGATGTCGCTCAAGGCCGTCGGCTCGCGCGACCGCGCGCTAGAGGTGCTGACGGCGGGATACCGCGCCAATCAGGACAATGGCGAGATCGCCGCCGAGCTCGGACGGCTTGCGCTCGACATGGGGCGGCTCGATATCGCCACGCAGACGCTGAAAGTGGCAGAGGCCCAAGGCGTGAAGGACTGGAAGACGCTTTCGGCGCAAGGCACCTTGCGCGCGAAGCAAGGCCAGCACGCTGAAGCGCAGCAATATTACCTCGCCGCACTCCAGGTCCAGCCCGACGCCGTCTCGGTGATCAACAATCTTGCGTTGTCCTATGCGCTCGACGGCAAGGCCGACAAGTCGGAGGAGCTCTTGCGCAAGGCGGTGGCGAGCGGCCAAGAGAACAAGCGCGTGCGGCAGAATCTCGCGCTGGTGCTCGGCCTCCAGGGCAAGTTCGACGAGGCGCGCAAGGTTGCCTCCGTCGACATGACGGACACCGAGGCCAAGGACAGCATGTCCTATCTGCGCAATATGCTGCCGAGCTCGACGCGGTTCGCCTCGGCGAAGGCCGAGGCCCCAGCCAACGATGCGTCTGCAGGCGATGACTGGCAGCCCTTTGCCGCCAATGACGTGGCGGCAAGCAAGAGCGCTGCCGCCACGCCAATTGCCACGCCGAAGGTCGCGCCGGTCAAAGCGGCACAAGCCGCAGCGCCGGCGGCTCCGGCCAAGCGGGAGAAGGTGGCCGGGACGCCGACGCTGGTCACGCCGGTCATGGCGACCCAAGCGCAAGTCGAGGCCGCCGTCCCCAGCTCTGCGCAGACCGGACCTGCGGGCCTCCTCAGAACCGACACCGACTGATTCAGAAATCAGAAACCGGCCATCGGAAAGTGCCGTCTGCGCTTTCCGCTTTTTTTTGATGCTGTGGACGGCTCCTCCACCGGCACGTGAGTGCCATGAAGGTGGGTGCTGTTAAGGCCCCCACGATTCGGAGTAGCCAATCATGCAAGCGATTACGACTATCGGTCTCGACATCGCCAAGTCAGTGTTTCAGGTCCACGGCATCGATGCGGAAGGCAACGTGCTCATCCGCCGTCAACTGGAGCGTCGCCACGTCTTGGCATTTTTCCAGAAGTTGCCGCCGAGCCTCTTGCAGAACATGCGCTCGAAGCGCGGGATCAACTCTAAAAGATCATCGGGATGAGGCGATAACGCACACGGGCCGCATAGTCTCGATAACTCTGATCCTGACTAAGCAGTAGCTCTTCCCTCAAAACCCTGCCGATTTGAATCGCCAACTCGGTGGAATAGAGAACGACGTTCCATAACGAGGGGAAGCCTAACAGAAATCCCACGTGGAGGATCGTGTAACCCGCATACATGGGGTGACGCACGATCCGGTAGGGGCCCGCCACCTTGATGCCGCGGTTTGCAGCTATAAGGCCAAAACTGCGCCCCAAGATCACTTTGGCTGATATTTGCACGTACAAGCCTATCAACATGATCGCACCGCACAGCCCTGCCGGTACAAGCGCGCCGGCGGCTACCGGCACTGCCAGAAGTGGAAGAATCGTACCCATCAGGCCTAGGAGCCAATCCACTGTCT
>JAENXG010000317.1 GCA_016649675.1 Methyloceanibacter sp. | reverse complement strand
GTGTTCTCCTTCACCTCGATGGCGAGGTCGCGCTCGCCGAAGCCGGCGACTGCCATGCTGATGCGATATTCGGTCTCGCCGACCCGCTCGATGTTGTAGGGCGGATAGCTCGGGGCGTCGCCCTCGAGCGTGGTGAGCGTGTCGAGCAACGAGCCGAGCCGGTCGAAGCCGATGGTGGAGCGGTAAAGTGGGGTCAGATCAAAGTGCCTCATGTCACATCCTCCTTGAGAAGCGATATGGTGTCAGCCCGCTCTCGGTCCGGAGCCGGGGACGGCGGCAAGCCAAATGGCCTTCCCGCCGGTCCGAGATATGGGAGCGGGATGGGGCTTCGTCAAGATGGCTAGAGCGCTGAATATAAAGGTAAAATCCCGATATTTGCGGGGCGGATCGCGCCCGCTGCCGGGCGTGCTGTTGTAGCGACGGAACGATATGGCGATGTCGATCTGCGCTGCTATAAGAGGCGCTCGCGCTGGTGCCGTTGTTTGGCGCCGGGACTAGAGGGGCCGCTCAGGATCCATGGATCTCGTTGCAACACCCAAGAACCCGATCCCGCTCGGAGCGTCGACCGGCTATATCGAGGTGCGCAAAGGGATTCGCGTTCGCTTCGCGAGCTGGCAATCGGTGCTCCGCGAGCGCCGCGGCACGGTGTGCATATTTCCCGGACGCACCGAGTTCATCGAGAAATATTTCGAGGTGGTGGGCGAACTGCGCCGCCGCGGCTTCGCCGTGGCCGTGCTCGACTGGCGGGGGCAGGGGGGATCGAGCCGGCTGACCCGCAACCCCTTCAAGGGACATATCAACGACTTCGCCGAGTATGAGGAAGACCTGTCCCACTTCATGAAGGCGGTGGTGCTTCCGGATTGTCCCACGCCCTATTACGCGCTCGGCCACTCCATGGCGGCGATGGTGCTGTTCAAGGCGGCGACCAAGCGCGGCTGCTGGTTCAACCGCATGGTCATGACCGCGCCCATGGTGAAGATCATGGGCATGCCCATGCCGGAGAGGGTCTGCGCGCAGCTTGCCGACGGGCTCACCCTGTTCGGCCTCGGCAAGCGGCCGGTGCCGTGCGACAAGAAGAAATTTTGGACGAGTCAGCAGGAGTTCGAGGGGAACCCTGTCACCTCGGATCGCGAGCGCTTCTTGCGCAACCTGTCGGTGCTGGAGGCGGCCCCTGAGCTTGCCGTCGGGCCGCCGACCATCGGCTGGCTGAAAGCCTCGCTCGACGCCATCGCGCTTCTCCGAAACGACCGGTTTCCGCCCCGCATCCGCGTGCCGATGCTGATGCTCGCCGCAGGCGACGACCAGGTCGTCTCGAGCGAGGCGATCGAGGAGCTTGCCGCTCGGCTCAGGGCTGGCGCGCAGCTCGTTCTCAGAGGCTCACGCCACGAGATCCTGCAGGAGCGGGACACTATCCGCGAGCAGTTCTGGGCGGCCTTCGACGCTTTCGTGCCCGGCGTCGCCATGAGCAAGGCAAGCTAGCCAGACAGGATTTTGACCGCCGCCGCATGCAGTTGCGGATCGCCGGCAGCAAGGATGCGCCCCCCTTGGCGCGGATCGCCGCCCTCCCAACTGCTGACGACGCCGCCGGCCCGCTCGATGATCGGGATCAGAGGGAGGATGTCGAAGGCTTTCAGGCCCGCCTCGACCACGAGGTCGATCTGGCCAAGCGCGAGCAGGCAGTAATTGTAGCAGTCGCCGGCGAAGCGTCTGAGCCGCACGGCGCGAGCCAAAGCCTCAAAGCGGCGCTCGTCCTCGCCGGCGAAGAGGTCGGGGCTGCTCGCGGTAAGAAGCGCCTCCCCGAGAGAGGGGCAGGGGCGGGTGCGCATCGTCCTGGTCACCCCCTCATGGCGGAAGAAGGCCTCGCTCTCGCTGCTCCAGAAGCGCTCGCGGGTGAAGGGCTGGTCCATCAGGCCGAGCAGCGGCACCGCGCCCCGCGTGAGCCCGATCAGAGTCCCCCAGAGCGGCTGGCCGACGATGAAGGCGCGCGTGCCGTCGATCGGATCGATCACCCAGCAATACTCGGCGTCGGGGCGGAGCGTCCCGAACTCCTCCCCGATAATGCCGTGGGACGGATAGGCGCCGGCAAGCGCCTGCCTGACCGCCGTCTCGGCATCCCGGTCGGCAACCGTCACGGGATCGAAGGCGTCGCCTCCTTTATGGTCAATGACGCAACCTGTCCGGAAATGCGGCAATATGACCGCACCCGCCCTGTCGGCAAGGGCATGCGCCGTGGCCAGAAAGGCCTGGAACTGAGGGTCTTTGAGAGTGGGCACGGGACAGAGCCTTGCGGGCGTTTTGTCTTGAGAGTCAAGGCTTCAGGGGCCGGAAAGGCGCAAATCTGCAGGCCGAAGGGTAAGACTCCTCGGGCCTTCGTGACAGTTATGCACCAGTGTTCTGAAAATGCCGCCAGAACGTCATTGGAACCTTGCTTTTTGTGCGGCGCAATGACATATTGTTGCAACGCGGCATGGCTCTCCAGGCCATGCCGCTGCCCTCCTTGGGCGTTTCCTCCCTAGACTTGGGCCGTTCGTTCAATCGAGCGGCCCTTTTTTTTGCATTGCGCTGTTGGCTATTCGGCTGCGGCGCGGGGGATAGCGAGCCCGGGGACGCCGGCGACGAGCGCCCGCACCATGGCTTCGAGGTCGCTGCGCAGCCGCTCAAACCCAGCCGATTTCTCGAAACTCGTCTCGTCCATATAAAGAGCGCGGTTGATCTCGATCTGCAGCACGTGCTGGGCCTTGTGCGGGCGCCCGTAATGCTCGGTGATGTAGCCGCCAGCATAAGGCTTGTTGAGCGCCACCACATAGCCGAGCGCCTTGAGCTGGCTGGTTGCCAGGCGGGTAAGCTCGCCGTTGCAGGAGGTGCCGAAGCGGTCGCCGAGGACGAAATCCGGCCTGCCGCCGCCCTGGTCGGCGATCGGGTTCGACGGCATCGAATGGCAGTCGATGAGTACGGCGAGGCCAAACTCGTTCTGCGCCTCCAAGAGGAGCCCGCGCAGCGTCTCGTGATAGGGTGTGTAGAGCCGGTTGATCCTCTCGAGCCCCACTCCCACGGTGAGCGGCTCGCGGTAGATCTCGTCGGACTCCGACACGATCCGGGCAATGGTGCCGAGACCGCCCACCACCCGCACCGACTGGGTATTGGCATAATGGGGGAGGCCGTCGCGGAACAGAACCGGATCGAGCTCGTAGGGCTCCCGATTGACGTCGAGATAAGCGCGGGGGAAATGGGCATAGAG
>JAENXG010000178.1 GCA_016649675.1 Methyloceanibacter sp. | reverse complement strand
GCTACGTCAATTTCACGCTGGAATGGCTGTGGGACAAGGGCAGCTGGCTCATGACGCTGGTGGGCTTGCAGCCGCTCGGCGACTTCACGCCCCTGCAGCTGCTCTACAGCAATTTCGCCGTCGTGGTGGGGCTTGTCTATGTCCATCTGCCCTTCATGGTGCTGCCGCTCTATGCAGCGCTCGATCGGCTCGACAAGTCTCTCATCGAAGCGAGTCTCGACCTTGGCGCGGGCCATTTCCGCACGCTGTTCTCGATCGTGTTGCCGCTGGCCTTGCCCGGCGTCATCTCCGGCATCATCATCACTTTCGTCCCGGCGCTTGGCGCCTATCTGACGCCCGATCTCCTCGGTGGTCCCGACAGCCAGATGATCGCCAACGTCATCGAGCGCCAGTTCAAGCAGGCCAACGACTGGCCGTTCGGCGCCGCACTGTCCTTCCTGCTCATGTACGCCACCTTCGGGGCCATCGCTCTGCGCGCCTATTTCAGCCGCGGCAAACCCGCTGACGGTCACGGGATCTAGGCCATGGCCCTGCGACGCGCCCCCCTCGAATATAATCGCATGTGGCAGATGCGCCTGTGGCTGTTCGCCGTCTTCTTCTTCCTTTACGCGCCGCTCGTCGCGCTGATCGCCTTCAGCTTCAACGACAGCAAGCGCAACACTGTTTGGCGGGGCTTCACGCTCAATTACTATGTGAAGCTCTTCAACGACCAAGACCTGCTAATCGCCTTCGCCAACTCGCTGACCATCGCCTTGATGGCCACGCTCATCTCGCTCGTCATCGGTGCGCTCGCCGCGGTTCTGCTGTGGCGCTACCGCTTCATGGGAAAGCTGATCGTGGAGGGCGCTTTCACGCTACCCATCGTCGTGCCGGAAATCTGCATGGGCGTTGCCATGCTGTTGTTCTTCACGAAAGTCTTGCCCTGGCCTAACAATCTCATCTGGCCGCTCAGTCTCGGCTCCATCACCATCGCGCACGTGTCGTTCTGTTTCCCCTTCGTCGCGCTCGTCGTGGGCGCCAGGCTGGCGAGCTTCAACAAGGAGCAGGAGGAGGCAGCGCGCGACCTGGGCGCCAACGATTGGCAGGCGTTCCGCGATGTCCTGCTGCCCCATATTCGCCCCGCACTGATTGCGGGCGGACTCCTCGCGTTCACTCTGTCGCTCGACGACTTCGTGATCACGTTCTTCACGTCGGGGCCGGACACGATCACGTTCCCGGTCAAGGTCTACTCGATGCTGCGCTTCTCCGTGACGCCGGAGGTCAACGCCGCATCAACGATGCTGATCCTGATCACGATCGTGCTCATGGCCCTCATGATGCTGATGCAGAGCAGGGCGCAGAAGAAGACGTAGGGGATGGATACTGTGGACCAACCGTTAGCCAACGCCATCAGAGCCGCCGCCAAGCCCATTATCAGCTTCCGCAACATCTCGAAGCGCTGGGGCTCCGCGGTCGGGGTGGACAATGTTAGCCTCGACATCGAACCCGGAGAGTTCTTCGCGCTGCTCGGGCCTTCGGGCTGCGGCAAGACGACGTTGCTGCGCATACTTGCCGGCCTCGAGGTGCCGACGGAGGGCCACGTCCTGATCGATGGCCAGGACATGGGTGACATCCCGCCCAATAAGCGCGCCGTGAACATGGTGTTCCAGTCCTATGCCGTCTTTCCGCATATGACGGTCGTCGACAACGTCGCCTACGGTCTCAAGATCGATGGCGTACCTCAGCCGGAGCGGGACAGGCGCGTGCAGGAAGCCCTCGACCTCGTTCAGCTCGGCCACCTTGCCACGCGCATGCCGGATCAACTGTCGGGCGGCCAGCGCCAGCGTGTGGCGCTCGCGCGTGCGCTCGTGAAAAAGCCGAAGGTCCTGCTGCTTGATGAGCCGCTTTCGGCGCTCGACGCCAAATTGCGCGAGGCCATGCGCTTCGAGCTGTCCCAGCTGCAGAAGAAGGTCGGGATCACGTTCATCATGGTCACTCATGACCAGGACGAGGCGCTGGCGATTGCGTCGCGCATCGCCGTCATGAACAAGGGCTCGATCGCCCAGATCGGCACGCCCTCCGACCTTTACGAATTTCCCGGCTCCCGTTTCGTCGCCGACTTCATCGGTTCGGTGAACATGTTCGAGGGCACGCTGATCGACGACAAGCCCGACGAGGCCACCGTCTCTTGCCCCGAGCTCGACCCATACCACGTCCACGTCCCTCATGCCGTCCTCGGCAAGGAGATGTCGTCCGTCTGGGTCGCGATTCGCCCGGAGAAGATGAACTTGCACAAGGATGCCGACGCGCCGCCCTCGGTGCCCGAGTGTCCGGTCGCCCATAACGTCGCCAAGGGAGAGATCAAGGAGATCTCCTATCTCGGCGATATTTCGATCTTCCACGTGCTGCTTGCCAACGGCCGGCTGATCCGGATATCGCGTTCCAACCGCTCCCGCTTTGACCAGGACAACTTCGGCTGGGGCGAGAAGGTCTGGGTGAGTTGGGCCGGCTCGAGCCCGGTCGTGCTCCAATCCTGACGCCGCACACGCTGAGACGACTTTAAGAAGAGAGACGGCACATGCCAACATCGGCCGAGCTTCATGAGCGGAGAGCCGCGGCCGTGCCGCGCGGCGTCAGCCATGCGACCACCATCTACGCCAAGCGCGCCAAGAACGCCGAGATCTGGAGCGAGGACGGCAAGCGCTATATCGACTTCGGCGCCGGCATTGCGGTGGTCAATACCGGCCATCAGCATCCGAAGATCGTTGCCGCCGTCGCGGAGCAGATGAAGGCATTCAGTCACGTCTGCTTCCAGGTCACGCCGTATGAATCCTACGTGCGCCTGGCCGAGCGGCTGAACGCTCTGGCGCCTGTCGCCGCCCCGGCCAAGACGATGCTGGTCTCGACCGGCGCCGAGGCGGTCGAGAACGCGGTGAAGGTCGCTCGCGCCTATACCGGCCGTCCAGGGATCGTCTCGTTCAGTGGCGGCTTCCACGGCCGCACGCTGATGGGCATGGCGCTGACTGGTAAGGTCGTTCCTTACAAGAAGGGCTTCGGACCCTTCCCCGCCGACGTCTACAACGTTGCGTTCCCCAACATCTATCACGGGGTCAGCAGCGAGCAGAGCCTTGCTGCCCTCAAGGCCCTGTTCAAATATACCGCCGACCCCTCGAGCATCGCTGCCATCATCATCGAGCCGGTGCAGGGCGAGGGCGGCTTCTACATCGCCCCGTTCGACTTCCTCCGCGCGTTGCGGGCGCTGTGCGACGAGTACGGCATCCTGCTTGTGGCCGACGAGATTCAAACGGGTTTTGCGCGCACCGGTAAAATGTTCGCGCTCGAGCACGCAGGCATCAAGGCCGATGTCGTGACGATGGCAAAGGGATTGGCCGGTGGCTTTCCGCTGTCCGCCATTACGGGACGCGCCGACGTCATGGATGCGTCGAGCCCCGGCGGTCTCGGCGGCACCTACGCCGGCAACCCGGTCGCCTGCGCCGCCGCCCATGCCGTGCTCGACGCGATCGAGGAGGAAAAGCTCTGCGACCGCGCCAACGCCATCGGCAAGATCATTCTCGACCGCTGCAACCAGATAAAAAGCCGCTCGAAGCTGAACTGCGTGGGAGATGTGAGAGGCATGGGCGCCATGTGTGCCATCGAGCTGGTGAAGGACGCCGCGAGCGCCGAGCCGTCGCCGGAGCTGACCCAGGCTGTGATGAAGGTCGCACTCGAGAACGGGCTCATTCTTCTATCCTGCGGCACCTACGGGAACGTCATTCGCTTCCTTGTCCCGCTCACCGCGAGCGATGCCCTCGTTCGCGATGGCATGGACATCTTCGAGACGAGCCTCACCGAAGCCCTGACCCGGGTCGCGTGAGCTCTTTTCAGTTCGACAGACACCACGGTTACGAGGAACTGACATGAGCGCAAAGCTCACCACGAACGATCTCGAACCATTCTGGATGCCGTTCACGGCGAACCGTCAGTACAAGAAGGCGCCGCGCCTGCTGGTCAGCGCCGAACGCACGCACTACACCACAGACGACGGACGTCGCGTGCTCGACGGTACGTCCGGACTGTGGTGCGTCAATGCCGGTCATTGCCGCCCGAAGATCGTCGAGGCGATCCGCAAGCAGGTTGGCGAGCTCGATTTCGCGGGCAGCTTCCAGATGGGCCATCCCAAAGCCTTCGAGTGCGCTTCGAAGCTCGTCAACATCGCCCCGCCGGGCTTCGACCACGTGTTCTTTACCAACTCGGGTTCTGAGTCCGTCGAGACCGCGCTGAAGATGGCGCTCGCCTATCACCGGGCAAAAGGGAACGCGGCGAAAGTTCGTCTGATTGGCCGCGAGCGCGGCTATCACGGCGTCAATTTCGGCGGCACCTCGGTCGGCGGCATCGCCAACAACCGCAAGTGGTTCGGCAGCCTCTTAAGCGGCGTCGACCACCTCCGCCACACCCACGACTTGGTCCGCAACGCCTTCAGCCGCGGCGAGCCCGAGCACGGCGCCGAGCTTGCGGACGATCTCGAGCGTCTCGTGGCGCTGCACGACGCCTCGACCATTGCCGCGGTCATCGTCGAGCCCGTAGCGTGCTCGACCGGCGTCCTGATCCCGCCCAAAGGCTACCTGAAGCGCCTCGCCGCCATCTGCGCCAAGCACGACATCCTGCTCATCTTCGATGAGGTCATCACCGCCTTCGGGCGCCTTGGCACGCCGTTCGGCGCCGACTATTTCGGCGTCTCGCCCGACATCATCACGACGGCGAAGGGCATCACGAACGGCACCATTCCGATGGGCGCGGTGTTCGTGAAGACGAAGATCTATGACGCGTTCATGAGCGGCGCGGAGGAGGCCATCGATCTCTTCCACGGCTATACGTATTCGGGCCACCCTGTCGCCTGCGCCGCCTGCATCGCGACGCTGGAGACCTATCAGGAGGAGGGACTGCTGACGCGCGCGGCGGAGCTTGCGCCTTATTGGGAGGACGCAGTCCACGCGCTCAAGGGCCTTCCGCACATCATTGACATCCGCAATATCGGGCTGATCGGCGCCATCGAGTTCGATCCCATTCCCGGCGAGCCGGGGAAGCTCGCCCACACGCGCTTCGTCGAGGCGTTCAAGCGCGGCCTCCTCGTCCGCGCCACCGGTGACATCATCGCGCTCTCGCCGCCGCTCATCATCGAAAAGAAGGAGATCGACCAGCTCTTCGATATCCTCTCGAGCGTCCTTAAGACGGTGAATTGAGAAACGGTGCGGCGCTGCATGCAAACCATCCAGAACGCCATCGACGGC
>JAENXG010000235.1 GCA_016649675.1 Methyloceanibacter sp. | reverse complement strand
TCGAAGCCAAGGCCGTTGGTGAAGAGGATGTTGGCGCCGGCGAGGTTCCTGGCGTCGGCAGGCGTGGGCTCATAGACGTGAGCGTCGCCGTCGGGCCCGACCAGGGCGATCACGTCCACCCGATCGCCGCCCACTTGGCGGACCATGTCGCCCAGGATGCTGAACGAGGCGATGGCCTTGACCTTGTCGGCCGCTTGCACGCCGTCCGATAGACCGAGGACAAGCGCAAGCGCCAATCCGGCCTGCAGGAAAATGCGTTTGTTCATGACGGGCTACTCCTTCGCTTTTCAGGGGGTCAGGCTTCGAGATGTCTGCGCGGCAGCAGGCCCCAGATGAGGCCGCCTTTGAGCCCGAACAGCATGGAGAGGAGATAGGAGACGCCGCACAGGAGGATGATGGCAGGGCCGGTGGGCACGTTGGCGTAATAGGAGACGAGAAGTCCGGTGAGGCTCGCGGCGAATGCACATCCCACGGCGACGAGGATCAGCCCCGAAACGTCCTCGGCCCAGAAGCGCGCGGCTATGGCGGGAAGCAGCATGATGCCGACCGCCATCAAGGTCCCGAGCGCCTGGAAGCCGGCCACCAGATTGAGCACGACTAGCACGAGGAACATGAGATGGGTGGGCGAGCTCAAGCGGCTCGCCGAGCGCAGGAACTGGGGATCGAAACATTCGAGCACGAGCGGGCGGTAGATGACCGCTAAGACCGCAAGCGAAACCGTGGTGATGGCGGCGACGAGAATGAGCGCCGCATCGTCGAGCGCGAGCACGGTCCCGAACAGGACGTGCAGCAGGTCGATATTGCTGCCCCTGACCGAGACGATGAGCACGCCGAGCGCCAGCGATACGAGATAGAAGGCGGCGAGGCTGGCATCCTCGCGCAACACGGTGGAGCGCGCGACGAGCCCGGCGGCGAGCGCCACCGCGAGCCCTGCCGCGAAGCCGCCAAGGCTCATGGCGAAGAGCGACAGTCCCGCCAGCAGATAGCCTATGGCAGCGCCGGGCAGGATGGCGTGGCTCATGGCGTCGCCCATGAGGCTCATGCGCCGCAGCATCAGAAACACGCCGATGGGTGGCGCGCCGAGCGAAAGCGCGAGGCACCCCACCAGCGCGCGGCGCATGAAGGAGAACTCGATGAAAGGCTGCGTGATGGCGTCGATCATGCCGGCTGCCTCTCGCGCTCGCCCTCGGTGTCGTCGCGCGCGCAGACCTCGGCATGCTCGTCGAAGGCTTCGACCAGCTGCCGCGCCTTGGCGAGATTTGCCGGCGTCAGCACTTTGCGCGTCTCGCCCCAGGCCACGACCTCGCGCGCCATGAGGAGCGTCGTCGGAAAATGCGCGCGCACCTGCTCGAAATCGTGCAGCGCCGCAAGCACGGTGCGCCCTTCGCCGTGCCAATGCAGGATCAGCGCGATGAGATCGGCGACGGTCTTGCTATCGACGGCGCGGAACGGCTCGTCGAGCAGGATGAGGGAGGCGTCCTGCAGCAGGAGCCGCGCGAACAGCACGCGCTGAAACTGGCCTCCCGACAAAGCCCCTACCGGACGGCTGGCGAGATCGACCAGCCCGACCGTGGCGAGCGCCCGGGCGACCTCCCGCTTGCCGCCCTCGTCGAGGCCGCGCCAGGCGCCGATCTTGCGCCAAAGCCCCATGGCCACGCAGTCGAACACCGAGATGGGAAAGCTGCGGTCGATCTCGATCTGCTGAGGCAGATAGGCGATGTCGCGCTTCTTGAGGCCGTCGAGCTTCAGGCTGCCGCCGAGCGGTTTCAGCTCGCCCATGATCCCCTTGAGCAGGGTCGACTTGCCGGCGCCGTTCGGGCCGACGATGGCGAGAAGCTCGCCGCAAGGCACCTCACCGTCGATGTGGTGCACAGCCGGATGCCGGTCATAGCCAAGCGTCAGGTCGTGAAAGCTGATGGCGGGTTCGGGGCGCGCCGACATAGTCATGCCAAGGCCCACGCGACCGCGCCCCACAGGATCACCGCTGCTGCCGCCACCAGGCAAAGCCGGGCCGGCACAGAGAGGCGCAACAGCGAGATGCCGGAGGTGGCTTGCGGGTCGAACTCGGCGTCGATCCTCTCCCCCTCGACCACCGTCACCGGGGCCGTGGCGACCAGCGCCACGTGACGGTGCCGTTCCTCCCGACCATGCGCCCGCATCTCGAAATCCCTTTGGCGAGGCCGTCCTAAGCTGGACGGCAGGCTGCGCAGAGACCAGCGATCTCGACCGTCACCTGCTCGGGCGTGATCTCCTCAGGGGCGAGCGCGAGCAAGGCTGCCTCGTCCTCGTCGGAGAGCGGAATCTCAACCACCTTCTCGCATTGGCGGCAGATGGCGAAGGCGAACCTTCCGTCGCAGGCGCCGTGGCCGCAGGCGATAAAGGCCGAGCGGGACTGGAGCCGGTGCACCATGCCCTTCTCCATCAGCTCGTTCAGCGCGCGATAGACCGTGGGTGGATGGGAGATGCCTGATGTCCGCACCCGATCGAGGATGGCATAGGCGCTCATGGGCTCTTTGGCTTTGCGCAGGCAGGACAGGATCTCGCTCTGATTGCGCGAAAGCTTGGGCGAATGGTGATGATGGGCGGCGTTCATAAGCGATGATATAACATAACATTGAGCCGCCCCTCAAGCCCACCTGGGCGTTGGCCCCGGTCATTTTGCCGCTGCCACCGTACCCCCCTCACCCCTCACCCCGGGTCCGGCTTGGCCTTGAAGCCAGGGTCATTCGGGGGTCCAATGACGCGATGCCTCATCGCATCGAGATCGTCGAGGGCGACATCACCAGGCTCGATGTCGATACCATCGTCAACGCCGCCAACCAGATGCTTTCACCCGGCGGTGGCGTCTGCGGCGCCATCCACCGCGCCGCCGGTCCCGAGCTCGCCGAAGTTTGCGCAAGCCTTCGCGGCTGCGCGACGGGAGAGGCCAAGATCACCCCTGGCTTCTGCCTGCCGGCGCGTTACGTGATCCACACGGTCGGCCCGGTCTGGGGCGGGGGAATGAGGGGCGAGGACCGGCTGCTTGCTGCCTGCTACCGCAACAGTCTCGCGCTTGCCGCCGACCACGGCCTCGCTACGATCGCCTTTCCTGCGATCTCGACCGGGACCTTTGGCTTTCCGCCTGAGCGTGCCGCACGCATCGCACTCCGCAGCGTGCTCGACGGGCTTGCGGGGGCGGAGGCGATCGACCGCGTTGTGTTCTGCTGCTTCGGCGCGGAGTCCCGCAAGCATCACGAGACGGCGCTTGCGGCGGCCATCAGCGAGAGAGCCTGAGCCGGGCTGTCGAAGGACCTGCGGCGTTCAAGACCGTCAACGCTGCACTAGAGGTCGAGCAAACCCAATGCTTCCACTTTGGCAAAGTCGCCTTCGATCAGCCGCTGGCCGATATCGCGCCGATAACGGGCATTGGCAAAGCGTGCGAAAGCCGGATCGTGAAGCTGGCCGGCATTCTCGGTCAATAAGAGGTCGTCGGCGGACACGGGACTTATCCTTGCTTTATGGCGGTGAGGCCGACGGCGGCGATCCGATCGGCACTCGCTAAAGCGGGCCTATCGAGCTCCTCGCCGAACACGTCGGGGTCGATTTCCTCATAAACGAACTGACTGACGTGGAGTTGCAGGAGGGGGCGCAAAGATTCAAAAAAAGGATCGGCGCCGCCAATGATCGGAGTGCCGCTATAGAGAATGAGGCGGCCGCCGGGCGAGAGCCGCGCCAGGCCTTGCTCGGCGATCCGTAAGGCAAGCGAGATGCCCAGCTCCCCTCCGCCATGCCGATAAACCCGCCGGTCTTCATCGACGAGATAGGGCGGATTGGCGATGATAATGTCGGCGCCGCCTTCAATTCCCTCCAGGACATCGCTGAACACCGTCTTCGCGGACGGCAGATCGTTAAGGACGGCATTGATCGCGCTGAACGCCAGAGCCTGGCTGTTGATGTCCGCGAGCACGAGCTCGGTGCGGCCCCCGAGCAGTCGGGCCGCGACGATTCCGCCCGCTCCGCTCCCGCAGCCGATGTCGATAAGCCTGAGCGGTCCGCTTGCGCTCATATCGGCAAGCGACGCGCGCAGGAGCCGCACGAACCGGTAAGTGTCGGGTCCGAAAAAGACGGCATCTTGTTCGACGGTGGGAAAGGCGGAATGCACGAACAGCAAATCGCCGATCGTGGCGAAGCGCACCTTTGACTTGTACTGGCCGCCCTCCCCTTCCAGCGCCTCGGCGTCCTCGAGGAGGTCGAAAATATCAGGGGCCAGAGCC
>JAENXG010000435.1 GCA_016649675.1 Methyloceanibacter sp. | reverse complement strand
TCACCTTCTCGTCGCCGAGCGACTTGGTCAGCGCCTCGTCGGTGTTGTGTTTGAGCTTGATCGTCTTGCCGCCGCGCAACCCCTCGTCGGCGGTGATGATGAGTTTCGACTTGCAATCGGTGATGCGGCCGACGAGCGAATCCGGGGAGAAGCCGCCGAACACCACCGAGTGGATGGCGCCGATGCGCGCACAAGCGAGCATGGCATAAGCCGCCTCGGGGATCATCGGCAGGTAGATGGTGACGCGGTCGCCACGGCTCACCCCCATCGACTTGAGCACATTGGCGAAGATATTCACCTCGCGATGCAGCTCGCGATAGGTGATGTGGTGCGCTTCGGCGCCCGGATCGTCGGGCTCCCAGATGATGGCCACTTGGTCGCCGCGTTCCTTAAGATGCCGGTCGATGCAGTTCGCGCTCACATTGAGCGTGCCGTCCTCGAACCATTTGATCGACACGTCGGGATAGGCGAAGGACGTGTTCTTGACGCAGGTGAAGGGTTTGATCCAGTCGATCCGCTTGGCCTCCTTAGCCCAGAACGCCTCGGGATCTCTGATCGAGGTTTCGTACATGGCGCGGTACATCGCGTCATCAATCAAGGCGGATTCTGCAACGTTAGGAAAACTATTGAAGGATTGAGTTGACGCACTCGCACTAAGGTCGTCCATCGGTGCAGCTCCAACTATTCGCGGTCACGGTTCACTTACTCCAGAATGAGTCTTGCTTCGGCAAGCAACGAAACCGCCTTACCCATTCCTACGCCTAGAGCCACTGCCACCAAGCGTCGACCGGCTGGAAGTGACGCCTATGCCGGCGCGTCGATCGAAGCGACTCGAACCAGCTTTTTGTTCACGAACTCCTGGATGCCCATGCTGGAGAGCTCGCGTCCGTAGCCGGAGTTTTTGATGCCGCCGAACGGCAAGTCCGGCGTCGTCCAGGTCGGGTGATTGACGAACATCATGCCCGTGTCGACGCGGCTCGCCACACGTTTGCCGCGCGCAACATCCTTGGTGAAGACCGAGCCCCCCAACCCGAATTCCGAGTCATTGGCGAGCGCCACCGCCTCGTCCTCGTTCTTGACTCGGAAGAAAAGCGCGACCGGCCCGAAGAATTCCTCCCTAAAGGCGGGATCGCCGGGCTTGATATCCGCTAGGATCGTCGGCTCCATGAAAGCGCCCGGTCGATCGATCCGTTTGCCGCCCATCACCAGAGTGGCACCCTTGGCGACGGCTCGCTTGACCTGGTCCAGCAATTTTACCAGGGCCGCTTCCGTGGATAGGGGTCCGAGCGTCGTCGCCTTGTCCATCGGGTCTCCTGGCTTGAGTGCCGCCAGCGCTGTCTGGAACTTGTCGAGAAAGCGGTCGGCCAGTTCTTCGACGACGATGAAACGCTTCGCCGCGACGCAGCACTGGCCTGTGTTGTTCATCTTGCCCCAGACCGCCCACTTGACCGTCTTGTCGAGGTCGGCATCCTCGAGCACGATGAAGGCGTCGCTGCCGCCAAGCTCCATCGTCGACTTCTTGAGGCTTTGTCCAGCTCTCCCGGCAACGATTTTTCCGGCTTCCACGCTACCGGTCAACGCCACCCCCTTTATCCGGGGATCGTCGATCACGCGGTTCACTTGATCATACGAGATAAACAGGTTGGTGTACGCGCCCGCTGGCGCACCCGCCTCCAGCCACAGTTTCTCGAAGGCGATGGCGCATTGCGGAACGCACCCCGCGTGCTTCACCATGACGACATTGCCCGCCATCAGGTTGGGCGCGGCAAAGCGCGCGAGCTGGTAATAGGGAAAGTTCCAGGGCTCGACGCCGAAGAGCACGCCGAACGGGGTGCTTTCGACCTCTGCTTCGCCCGAACTCGGCTTGAGGTGTTGTGGTGCGAGGAAGCGCTCGGCGTTCTTGGCATAGTAGTCGATAATGTCCGCGCTGAGCACCACTTCGCCCCGGGCCTCGTCGAAGAGCTTGCCCATCTCGAGCGTCACCGGGCGAGCGAACTCGTCCACGCGTGCGTGCATAATAGCGGCGGCTTTTGCGACCACGGCCGCCCGCTCGGCGAAAGTCGTGTGCCGCCAGGTCTCGAAGCAGGTCGCGGCAGTTTCAAGCGCCATCTCGAGCTGCTTGTCGGTGAGTTCCTCGAATGTCTTCAAGACTTTCCCGTCATAGGGGTTGACGCTTTTGTAGGTCATGCCTTCCTCCTCTTTCAATGTCATCTTGCGGGAGCCGGATGATGTCGTCGCAATTGTCGCTAAGCCTCGATGATCACCTTGAGCGCCAAATACCAGCTCTGAATCATCGCGCGGGAATGGCAGATG
>JAENXG010000094.1 GCA_016649675.1 Methyloceanibacter sp. | reverse complement strand
GCGTTCGCCCCGAGCGCGCGCCTCGCCGTCTCCACGGCCGCGCGGGCCACCTCCAGTTCGGTAAGTTCACAGCCGCGGGCGAGGTGTTCGACGGCGCTGCGATAGAGATTGCGCGTCGGGAAGTCCATCTCCTGAAAGCGGCTTCCCGCCTTGAACACCTCATCGACCAGGCTGATGCGCTCGAACAACTCCGTCCAATCGACGTCGGAGATGAAGCGCATGCTGGTGATGATGTTGCGCACCGTGATGCTGCCGACGACCTGCCTCTGGTGCTCGTCGCGGACAACGGCGTCGGCGGTCGTTCCCTGCCTGGCCAACTGATTGTCGAGCCACTCCAACGCCGGGGCGATACTGGGATCCTGATCGCGCAGCCGATGGATCAGCTGCACGAGGAAGGCGTCGGGAAAGCTCGTCTGAGAACGCGGCGGAAGCACGGCCTTAGGCGGTTCGGGCGCGCGGCCCCCGGCGCCCAGCAACCGATCGGCCAGCTCATCGGCCGCGCGACGCCCCGCGTGGCTGTCCGTGACCCGCTTGGCGATCCGCCTGAGGTTCTCGACCAGGACGATCCGCAGTGTAATGGCGACGGCCCACAGCTCGCCGATGGTGAGCGGCTGGACCTCCTGATAGGCGCGCAGGTAGCGGCACAGGACGTCCGGGTCGAACAGGCTGTCCGTGTGAGCGACGAACGCCCAGGCCACGCCAAACACGCGCGGGTAGCCCGCTAATGGCCCGCCGGCGAGCTTAGGCAGCTGGCGATAGTAGCCGGGCGGCAGATCGGCTCGGACCTCGCGGATCTGCTTCTCGACCACATAGAAGTTGTCGATCAGCCACTCGGCCGCGGGGGTGATGGCCGCGCCTGCGCCGATGGCCTCGGCGACATCGCGATAGGCCGCGAGCAGCACAGTCTCGTTGTCGGCGAGCCTCTTGGCCAGCGAGGCGCCCTTCACCTCGCCGGGCGTCACCGTCTGCGCGGCGGCGAGGCTGCGTGCGTGTTCTTCCAGACGCTCGACGCTAAAGAGCTCAGCCTGGATGGGGGCGCCGTCGTCCCATAGCGGGCTCCGCCGGGCGCCCCCGAGCAGGCGGCTGACCGGCGGAATCACTTCCGCACTCTGGCGAGATCTGCGCCAGCGCGCGAAAGCATCCGTCTCGAGAAGCATGGTCTTGCGGCCCCTTCAGTGGGCCTAGACGTCGCTCATGTCACTGCGCAGCCGCCCCAGGGGCCCCCGCAGAGTCGCGACCAAGTTCGATCCGGTGATCCCTCTGGCCGGCTCGTTCGGCTCGGCGCCTTCGACCATCACTTCCGTGCACTCGCCGTGGCAACGGATGGCGTCGGCCAGGCAGTTCGCCTCGCGGACCGCCAAGTCCCTCGACCAGAAGGGCATCGTCATGCGCTCACCCATCCGGATGGCCCAGCCGTGCTGCTCTTTGACAACGTTAAAAGTGATCATGATGCGTCCCCGCGAACTGGCCTGCAAGGAAAGGCGGACATCGCTCTGCGTCGAACAAGCGGAAGCGCAGATCACAGTTTATATAGCATTGTGGAGGATCGGCGGCTTTGATTCACGTCAACCGGGACGCGCAGGTCGCTCAAGCCGCGTCCTGATTTCGCGACGTAAGGCGCCGCGCGCCTCATGCGCGCCAATGCCTAAGCTGCCGAAGGCGCGGGCTCCGATCGCCGAATGCCGGCAGTCCAACTCGTTGTCGTTTCGAACGCGACGCAAAACGGCCGTGGGATCGTTCAGCGTGGCGGTCAGGACCCGAGGGGGCGCTGCTTGAGATGGACTTTCCCCAAGTTGCCCGCGAACTTGCCGGTGATGGATCAATGTCCGCTGTTGGCACAAAGCTGACTAAGTCGTGGAGGCTGTGACGTCAGCTAATGAACCAAAGCGGACATCGCCGCCAGCCGCGGGTCAGGAACCGCCGGGCTTAGCCGCTGCCGGGTCGCGAGGCACTACCCATTGCCGTCCCTCCGTTGCTCTGCAATCAGAACAGCGTTACGCTACTTTCATGCCTCTCCTCGACAGTCGCAAATCGGAACACCGTTTCGAATTACTGGCGGTCAGGTCGGGCCTTTCTTTGCGCTCATCGCAACCGTGAACAAGGGACTTATGCAGTCGCCTGGTACGACGAAGGCATTGCATCCTTTAGGGCAGGTGAATTTCATGCCATCCACTGAGTCCAGCCACAATACCGAAGAATTAGCGGCCGAGATCCATGCCATCCGCGCCGACATTCAAAATCTGACTTCGACCGTTGGCCGCATCGCCAACAAGCAGCTCGGCCGCGTCCAAGACAAGGCGATTGAGACTGCCAACGAGGCCGAGGACGCGATTAGGCGGAACCCACTCTCTGCCGTGGCAATCGCCGTGGGATTAGGATTCCTGTTTGGTATCTTCACCCGGCGCTAGGAGCGAGCGTCCATGCTCCGCTCTTGCGCTTCGCCTCGGTCGGCGGCAAGACGGCTTCGCTGGGCAAACTCTATTGCGCGCTCGCAAGACGGCGTGAAGGTCCCTGAGGGTTTCGCGGTCACCGCCCAGGCCTATC
Source organism: Methyloceanibacter sp. (assembly GCA_016649675.1). Lineage (GTDB taxonomy): Bacteria > Pseudomonadota > Alphaproteobacteria > Rhizobiales > Methyloligellaceae > Methyloceanibacter. The sequence goes on along the minus strand of JAENXG010000094.1, from coordinate 6,091 downwards.
GCGATGCGCTGATAGCGGCGGGCGCCTGGGCATATTCATAGGATGCTCTGCGCGGGAATGCCTGCACGTACATTGGCGGTCGGATGACGATGGACAAAGATCAATCAACAGGCGGTCAGAAACCCAAGATACCCGAGCCTCCTCACCCGCGCGAGCGGCGCGAGCCGTTGCCGTGGCAAGTCCCCAAGGCCACTGAGGAAGATCCCGAGGCGCTACGTCGCGTTCAGGCGATTTTGAACAGTTCGAGCTATCGACTGGCCGAGGAGGACGTTGATTTCCTCACGCGCAACGACCTTCGCGGCGTGCGCCTTCTGATCGAGTATCTGAAGCCGGAATTGCTAATTGCGGAGCATGGAATTCGTCACACCATAGTAGTCTTCGGCGGTACGCGCATCTGCGAAGGCGCGGCTGCACGCCGCAAGGTCGAAATGCTGCGCCGGGCATTGGCAGCTGATGCTGGTAATAAGAACCTCGAGCGGCGGCTCGCAATCGCCGAGCGAATTCTGGCAAAGAGCCACTACTACGAGATTGCCCGCGAGTTCGGACGCCTAGTCGGCGAGGCCAACAGCGGCCACCCTGCGCCGCATACGGTTATCATGACCGGCGCCGGCCCGGGTATAATGGAGGCGGCCAATCGCGGGACTTTCGACGTCGGGGCCAAATCCGTCGGCCTCAACATCAGCCTGCCGCACGAACAATATCCGAATCCTTACGTCACAGCCGATCTCTGTTTCAGCTTCCATTACTTCGCGTTGCGCAAGCTGCATCTGCTTCTGCGGGCGCGTGCGCTCGTTGCCTTTCCAGGTGGCTATGGCACGCTCGACGAGCTGTTCGAAGTCCTAACCCTGGTACAGACACGCAAGATCAAGCCGATCCCAGTCGTGCTGGTGGGCGAGAGCTACTGGCGGCGAGTCGTCGACATGGATTACCTGGTCGATGAAGGCGTCATCGATCCAGAGGATCGCGATCTATTCTGGTTCGCTGAAACCGCACAAGAGATCTGGGACGGCATCCTGCATTGGCATAAGGAAAGCGGCGAACCTCTACCGTCCATGGGTTGACAAGCTGTCTCGCGAGTTCAGTCACGTCCCCGCAATGAATACGCCTCGGCAATCTTAATTCCGGGAGGGTTTTCTTGAAGCTGTCTTTTCATGGAGCCGATCGAAGTGTCACAGGTTCTTGTCACCTGATCGAATCTGCCGGGCGCCATGTGCTCATCGATTGCGGCCTTTACCAGGGCGAGCGTGAACTTGCAGAGGAGAATGCGGGTCCCTTCGGTTTTGATCCGACGGCAATCGATTATGTCCTGTTGACACATGCCCATCTTGATCATTGCGGACGCTTGCCGCTTCTCGCGAAAAGAGGCTTCCGTGGTGAAATAATCACAACCGCCGCCACGCGTGAGCTCACCCGGCTGGTGTTGCTCGATGCGGCCCACTTGCAGGAGGAAGAGGCGCGTTACCGTGCCCACAGGGCGGCACGACATGGCGCCAACCAGAAAGCGCTACAACCGCTGTACTCGGTGCTCGATGCGCTCAACACCCTCGATTTCTTCGGGCGGACTACCACATATGGACAATCGTTCGTGATCGCCCCGGGCATCCATGCGACCTTCCTCGATGCAGGCCATATTCTCGGCTCGGCCTGCATCTTCCTGCAACTCGAGGAGAATGACCTTCACTGCGGAGTTCTGTTTTCCGGCGATCTCGGCAATGTCGGCGGTGCACTCTTGCGAAGCCCTGCGACCCCGCCCAAGACGGACGTCGTCGTGCTGGAAACAACCTACGGCGACCGCCTGCATAAACCGCTGGATCGCTCGGTTGATGAATTGTACCAGACCATCAACGATACGTTCGCGCGTGGGGGCAACGTAATCATTCCGACTTTTGCGCTCGAACGTGCGCAAGAGCTGCTCTATTTCCTGCGCCAAGGCCTGGAACAGGGCCGCCTGCCAAATTCCATGCAAGTATTTCTGGACTCGCCGATGGCGATTTCGGCTACCGCAATCTTCGAGCATCACCCTGAATGTCTTGAGCCAAAGGTCGCCGAGCTTTTCCGCAATGGCGGCGACCCATTCAACCTGCCCGGCTTGCACTTCGTTCGGGAGACGTCGGAGTCCGTCGCTTTGAACAACATTCAAGGCGGGGCGATCATCATTGCTGGCTCAGGAATGTGCACCGGCGGGCGGGTCATGCACCATCTCAAGCATAATCTTTGGCGAGCGGACTCGAGCATCGTATTCGTGGGCTATGCCGCCGTGGGAACCCTGGCTCGCCGCATTATCGATGGGGCAAAGCAAGTCAGCATCTTCGGCGAAGATATCCAAGTCAAAGCCAGCATACACACGATCAACGGATTTTCTGCCCATGCGGATCAGGCAGAGTTGCTGGCATGGCATAAACAAACTGGTGCCAGCCGCACCTTCCTTGTTCACGGCGACGAAGACGTTATGCAATCCTTTGCAACCAAGTTGGCCAACACGCGCATCGAGACACCCGCACTGAATGAGACATTCGACCTTTGAGGAAAGCTCGCAGGGGCAGCAATCAACTAACGCGCTCTGAGTTTGAGTGCATATATCTTGTCTTGCTTGGCACCAGTGAAGCACATGGATAGGAATGAATGATCGGCTGAGTAAGGACGAGCGTGACCGCATTGACGCTTATTGGCGCGCGGCAAACTACCTTTCCGTGGGACAGATCTATCTGCTCGATAATCCGCTGCTGCGCGAGCCGCTGAGACCGGCGCACATCAAGCCTCGCCTGCTCGGCCACTGGGGCACGTCACCCGGACTTAATTTCATCTACGTTCACCTCAACCGGGTCATTCGCAACCACGACCTCAACATAATGTTCGTCACCGGTCCTGGTCACGGTGCACCCGCAATCGTAGCCAACACATTGGAAGGAAGCTACACCGAGTTCTTTCCCGCCATCACTCGGGATGTCGAGGGACTAAGAAAGCTGTTCCGCCAGTTCTCTTTCCCGGGCGGCATTCCAAGTCACACCGGGCCAGAGACGCCAGGATCAATCAACGAAGGCGGCGAGCTCGGCTATTCCCTCGCCCACGCCTATGGTGCGGCCTTTGACAATCCAGATCTGATCGTTGCCTGCGTTATCGGTGACGGCGAGGCCGAGACCGGCCCGCTTGCTGCTTCATGGCACGCCAACAAATTCCTGAATCCCGCGACCGACGGCGCTGTTCTGCCGATCCTTCACCTCAACGGCTACAAGATTTCCAATCCTGCCATCCTGGCACGCATCGACCGAGACGAATTGACCAGCCTGCTACGCGGCTACGGCTACACGCCTTATTTCGTGGAAGGTTTTGAGCCGGCCGCGATGCACCTCAAAATGGCCGAGGCCCTCGATGAGGTGATTGTAGAGATTGGCGAAATTCAGAAACGCGCACGCACCCAAGGAGAAGCCTTCCGTCCGCGCTGGCCGGTGCTTGTCCTTGTCACGCCGAAGGGGTGGACGGGGCCCAAACAGGTCGACGGCCTCAAGATGGAGGGTACTTGGCGCTCGCACCAGGTTCCTCTTACCGAGGTGCAAACCAATCCTCAGCATCTCGCCATCCTCGAGCAATGGTTGCGCAGCTATCGAGCCGAAGAGCTGTTCGACGCTTCTGGCAAGCTGCGGGCGGAGCTTGCGGCGCTTGCGCCTCAGTGCGAGCGGCGCATGGGATCAAATCCGCATGCGAATGGCGGGGATTTGCTTAAGGACCTTAAGCTGCCCGAAGTTGAGGCTTACGCGGTCGAGATGCCTGAGCCAGGCGATACTTACGCTGAGTCAACAAGGGTTCTTGGCACTTATCTGCGCGATGTGATGCGACTCAATGCGGACACCCGCAACTTTCGCATCTTTGGGCCTGATGAGACCGCATCCAATCGCCTCAGCGCCCTATTCGAGGTCACCGACCGCACCTGGGATGCTGAGCGCCTCGACAGTGACGACCATCTCAGCCCCGACGGGCGCGTCATGGAAATCCTGAGCGAGCATATCTGCCAGGGCTGGCTCGAAGGCTATCTGCTTACGGGACGGCACGGGCTGTTTTCGAGCTACGAGGCCTTCATCCACATCGTGGATTCAATGTTTAATCAGCACGCAAAATGGCTGGAGGTGGCGAGCAGGGAGGTGCCTTGGCGCCGGCCCATCGCGTCGCTCAACTATCTTCTCACCTCCCATGTTTGGCGTCAGGACCACAATGGCTTCAGCCACCAAGACCCAGGCTTCATCGACCATGTTGTGAACAAGAAGGCCTACGTGATTCGGGTCTACTTGCCGCCAGACGCGAACACCTTGCTCGTCACTTTTGACAGGTGCTTGCGGAGCCGAAACTTGGTCAATGTCGTCGTGGCCGGCAAGCAGCCCGAGCTGCAGTGGCTTTCGCTCAAAGATGCCATTCACCATTGCGACGCCGGCATTGGTATTTGGGCCTGGGCCAGCAACGATGTCGATGGCGAGCCTGACGTGACTATGGCCTGCGCCGGTGATGTGCCAACCCTTGAGACATTGGCTGCGGTGAGTCTGTTACGCGAGCATTTTCCTGAGCTTAAGGTCAGAGTGGTGAACGTCGTCGATCTCATGCGCCTGCAACCGCAGGAGGAACACCCCCACGGGCTTTCCGCCCGCGAATTCGACGCCTTGTTCACTACCGACAAGCCGATCATTTTCAATTATCACGGCTATCCGTGGCTCATTCACCGGCTCACCTACCGGCGCACCAATCACAACCTCCATGTACGCGGCTATAAGGAGGAGGGCACCACGACGACTCCTTTCGATATGGCCGTACGCAACAACATCGATCGCTTCCAGTTGGTGATCGACGTCATCGACCACGTCCCGTCGCTCGCCACCAGTGCGGCATTCGTACGCCAGGCCATGGCAGACAAGCTGTCCGACCATCGCCATTACATTGTCGAGCATGGCGAGGACATGCCCGACATACGGGATTGGAAGTGGCCGATTTGTAGCATCCGGCGTTGACCACCCAGAGAGGCTTATCCGGTCGGGAGATCGGATGCGCGCGGAACCCATGTAGCCCGGAGCCAAGATCCACGACCTCCGGCCCACTGGCTTGAGTCGGCTGAATTCATGTTGCACGCGATCCGCAAGGAGGTTGGAGATATAGGATGAGCGGTTACCCCATAAGCGGCAGTGGGGCCCCGCCTCGGCAGGACCGGTCTGAGTTTGCCCGCAAGGCCGCTCCGAGCCAGGACGACGTCGTGCTCGTTCTCAATGCGGGCTCGTCCAGCATCAAGTTCGCCGTCTATGGCATAGGCAGTGATGGGCCCGATTGTCTGACCCATGGCGAGATCGAGGGCATCGGGACGTTGCCACGCTTCCATGCACGCGATGCCTCTGGCACCGAGATTGCCGGAATGCCTTGGGCCAAAGACGCCAATTTCTCGGTTCACAAGTTGATCGAAGCCCTGATCGACTGGATCGAGCAACGGTTTGGTCGCGGCAAGATCGTGGCCGCCGGGCACCGCGTCGTGCTGGGTGGACTCGAACACACCGCACCAGTGCTGTTAGATGCCGTCCTGCTTGACCGGCTCCATGCGCTCGTACCCCTCGCGCCCATGCATCAACCCGGTAATCTGGAGCCGATCGAGGCGCTCGCGAAGTTGAACCCTAACATGCCGCAGGTCGCTTGCTTTGACACCGCCTTTCATCGGACGATTCCGGAGGTCGCGCAGCTTTACGGCCTGCCGCGCCCGTTGACCGAGGCGGGCGCCCGACGCTACGGTTTTCACGGGCTCTCCTACGAATACATTGCCAGCGTCCTACCGCGGTTCGATGAGCGGGCTGCCGGTGGCCGCACGGTGGTCGCCCATCTCGGCAACGGCGCCAGTATGTGCGCGCTCGTCGGTGGACGAAGTGTGGCGACGACGATGGGGTTCAGCCCGCTCTCTGGGCTTCTGATGGGTACGCGCCCAGGTGACCTCGACCCAGGCCTGCTGCTCTGGTTGATGCAGGCCAAGAGCATGGCGGTGGAAGCAATCGAGGCCATGCTCTATCACGAATGCGGCCTCAAAGGCGTGTCGGGCATCAGCAGTGATATGCGTGATCTTTTGGCCAGTGAT
>JAENXG010000280.1 GCA_016649675.1 Methyloceanibacter sp. | reverse complement strand
CATCGACCGCCATATCGACATCCAGGAAAAGGATATGGACGAACGGATGCATACGACGCCATGGTTTTGGACGACCCACGAGGGAACCGTCACGACCCACCGCGACCACAGCCATATGCATGACGTAGGGCTGCCGAACTGCCATCCAAAAAATCTGGTGCAGGTGGGAATCGGCGGGTGGTACGGAAACCGGCCGGGCACCGCCGTCGCGAAGCGGCGCGGCACAAGTGTTCTTACCATGCACGACGTCGACAAGCATGGCCCGCGCAAGACCGCCGAGATCGCCCTCGAGATGGCTTGGGAAGGGTGCAAAGCGGTCTACCTATCCTTCGACATCGATTCAATCGATCCGGGCTTCGCGCCGGGAACAGGGTCTCCAGAGCCTGGCGGGCTTCTGCCGCGCGAGGCTTTTGAGATGATTCACACCATTGCTGCGGAAGGCTTGTGCGGCATGGAAGTGGTTGAGGTGTCCCCGCCCTACGACGTCAACGACAACACGGCACAGCTCGCCTGCCGCGTCATTCTCGACGTTCTCGGCACGCTCATATCACATGACCACATTGGCCACCGCAAAAGCGTCGTGACATGAGAGAGGATCTTGCAATGCTCCGCATCAAACTGTCCCGCCAAGATGCGGGCGGAGCCAATTAGTTACTTGCCTGTGCGGACCGCGCATTGTCGCTGCTCGTCGGCGCGCAACTTCCGAGAATTTGTTGAGCGGATATTTGCTTACGTCACCAAGGAGTACGACATGACTTCGTTGAGAAAGCTGATTCCCCTGGTGCTCGCTTATCTGTGCCTTACCGTCGGGCCGGCCTTTGCCCATGTGGGCGTTGGCCCCGTGGACACATTCAGTCACGGATTCTTGCATCCGCTGTGCGGTATCGACCATATTCTCGCTATGGTCGCGGTGGGCCTTTATGCGGCCAGCCTTGGCGGCTCCGCTCTGTGGCTCGTCCCCACGGCCTTCGTCGGCACCATGATCTTCGGCGGGATACTCGGTTACGAGGGCTTCCCCTTGCCTTTGGTGGAGGAGGGGATCGGCGCTTCGGTCATAGTGATGGGCCTTGCAGTCGCTTCCGGAATGAAGTTACCGACGATCGCGGCGATGGCCCTCGTCGGCCTCTTTGCCCTATTCCATGGGCACGCTCACGGCAGCGAAGGAGCAGGACTTGGCGTTTCGTTCCTGCCTTACGCCGCCGGCTTCATCATCGCCACCGCGTCGCTTCACATGGCCGGCATCGCTTTTGGGTTTGGACTCGATTGCTTCGGGGACAGGTCGTCCAAAATCCTGCGGCGCACCGCCGGGGCAATCGGCGCACTCGCGGGCGTCGCCATTCTTACGGGCCTGCTCGGCACCTGAAGGGCATGGCGTGGCCCAGCAGTTGAGAGCCGCGGCTTCTCCCTGACGCTCGGCGACGACCAGTGCTCGACGCGGATATTCCGTTATCCGCAACGCCGGTGGACGCGCCAGCAACGACGCCATCCGCTCGCTGATTGTTTCTCACAAGCTGCGCGGTACAAATGAGTGGTTCGTGATCCACCACACCGACTGCGGCATGGAGACCTTCACGGACGAGGTGATGCGCTCGCTTCTGAGTCGGAGCCTCGACACGGCAAAACTTGAGTGAGGTTTGGCACGATGTTGGGCGCGGTCCAGGCTTCTCGGAAGGTGAGTTCATTGATTGGCTGACATTGTGGGATGGGGAGTTTCATCTCCTAATCGCGCGGGCCTCGAGCAATCCGCTGTTAGTCAGCGTGTACCGGCAGATCAACCAGGTGCGCCTGCACGCCCAATGGGATGCCATGAAGGAGAAGATCCTGACGCCGGACGTGATCGCCGATTACAACCGCCAGCATCGAAACATTTATGAGGCGCTGCACCGGCGGGATGCGCCACTCGCGCAAGCCCTTATCAGCGAGCATCTCGAAAAGGCGCGCGACGATCTGTTGCGAGCGAACAGTCCGTAGCGTGCGCCGAACCCGCTTATTTTTTTAGCGCTGCCTTGAAGCTCTCATAGAGCGTGCGTGCGTTTTTATTGAATTGCGGAAGGCGTTGGGCAACTTCACTCTGCAATCGGGCTACCCCGCCCTTACCCATGGCGCCTTCAAGCGAGCTCGCATAGGCCGGTATGGCGGCCCATTGACCGACGGTGTCAGCGGTAATCTCGACATGACATTGGAAGCCATAGGCGTGGTGGCCAACGCGGAACGCCTGAACGCGACAGACATCCGACTTTGCGAGGACCTCAGCATTGGCCGGGATGTCGGTGACTTCCGCTCCATGCCATTGGAGAACCGTCATTGGGTCGGGCAGAGCACTGAGCAGTCGGTCGCGACGACCCGCTTCGGTGCTGGAAACGGTCAGCACACCGACCTCTGGGCTTTTGGCTAAGCCGACGCGTCCCCCGGTGGCGTCAGCCAGCAGTTGGTGGCCAAGGCAGATGCCGAGATAGGGCCGCTCCATATCCAGCACGAATTTTCGGATAGCTGCCTTTTCCTCGCGGAACCAAGGGTACTGGTCTTCCTGCCAAACGTCCTGAGGGCCGCCCATGACGACCATCAGGTCGAACGGGTCGAGCTTAGGTATCGGTTCGCCTTCGTCGAGCTCGACGGTTGTCCAGCGAAAGCCGTCCTCGCGAAAGAAGTCGAGAAAAATCCCCGGATGTTCACTGGCAACGTGCTGCAGGATGAGGAGGTTCATCCGTATCTTCTAGCAGCCAACCCCGACGCGCGTCACGGTTCATTGAGGTGATTGGTCAGGAGAAAGTCCGCTTTTGGTCAAAAGCAGGCAACTAACAACTGACCGTCGAAGTCCGGTGGGAGATCGAAAGCGGACATGGCTGAATCGATGCCTTTGCCAATAGAGCGCGTGAATGATCGGGGACCCTTCACGCCAGGTGTCATGCTCGACCTTTCATCGGGAGCGGCAGAGGCTATTGGCATGCGGTCTGTCAATCGGCTTCCAAATTTGACCCCCGATCGGCGTCAATTTTGACCCCCTTGACGACGGGCTCGGACGGTAGCGCTCGCCCCGTCGGAGCTGGTCGGGTTTGCGGAGACGGGGGGCGAGCGCGGGTTTGCGTGTGATCGTCGGCCCGGCTCTTGAAGCGCCAGCTGTCGTTACCGGTCTCGATGATGTCGCAGTGGTGGGTCAGGCGATCGAGCAGCGCGGTCGTCATTTTGGCATCACTGAAGACGCTCGGCCATTCACCGAAGACGAGGTTGGTGGTGACGATGATCGAGGTGCGCTCGTAGAGCCACCGCGTGCATTTTTCCGGTACTGATAGCGCTGTCTTTGAGGCGTATCGTGAGCTAATCGAAGACGTGGCGAGTGAGGCCTTCGACGCTGAAGGACCATTCGATGATCATGGCCGGATAGTTGTCACCTCTGAAGCGCTCGCACGGGTGACGCGGAGCGCATGAGTGCCAAGCATAAGCAGCCCAATGACTGACGATGATGGGATGCCTTGCTGCAACCAGTGCAAGCAGGCTCTGATTGAGATCGACAACTGCGGCGAACGTCTAATTGGCTGCTTGACGTGCAACCTTTGGGCGACGCCTAGCGGTAAACGATGGAAGCGGCTATCCGAGGAGGACCTTCGCGCACTCCATCTGT
>JAENXG010000070.1 GCA_016649675.1 Methyloceanibacter sp. | reverse complement strand
GTCGCCGCGTCGAGCGGATTACCGACAACATATTTCCGGGTGAGATCGGCGAAGCCCTCGACGAAAGCATCGTGCACGCGCGCATCGACATAGATGCGCTCCACCCCGCAGCAGCATTGGCCGGAATTGTAGAACGCGCCGTCGACCAGGTTCTCGATGGCATGATCGAGCTTGGCGTCGGCGCGCACATAGGCTGGATCCTTGCCGCCGAGCTCGAGCCCGATCGAGGCGAACGTGCCGGCGGCGGCGCGCTCGATGGCGCGCCCGCCGGCGACCGAGCCGGTAAAATTGATGTGGTCGATCCGGCCCGAGCCGATGAGCTTCTCGGTCTGCTGATGCGACAGGACCAGATTGTGGAAGAGACCCTTGGGCAGGCCTGCCTGACGGAAGGCCTCGGCGAGGCGCTCGCCGACGAGCAGCGTCTGCGCGGCGTGCTTCAGGAGGATGGCGTTGCCGGCCAGCAGCCCCGGCACGATGGTGTTGATCGCGGTGAGATAAGGATAGTTCCACGGCGCGATCACCATTACCAAGCCAACCGGCTCGCGCGCGATATAGCGGCGGAAGCCAGGCTTTTCCGGCGGGTAATAGGGTCGAAGCACCTCCTCGGCCAGCGGCGCCATGGCGCGTACGCGTTCCTCGACGCCGCCCTTCTCGCCGCCATAGCGGACCGGCCGGCCCATTTGCCAGGCGAGCTCGACCGTTACGTCGTCGTTCATTGCCAGGAGCGCGTCGAGAAAGGCGAGCATGTAACGCGCGCGCTCAGGGACGGGAAGGGTCTTCCACTCAGGCAACGCGGCGCGCGCCGACGAGACCGCGGCCTCGATATCGGCGTCACGCGCGACCGGGCGCTCGGCATAGACCGAGCCGTCGATAGGGGAGATGATCTTGATGCTTTCCGACATAGTTTCTCCGGCCACCTCAATATCGCTCGAAGCCGCGTTTGAGCTCCCAATCCGTGATGCGGCGGTCATACTCGAACTGTTCCCAATTTGCAGTGTGCACATAGTGGTCGATGACCTCGTCGCCGAAGGCAGCCCGCAGCATTTTCGACGTCCTCATCAATTCCGTCGCCTCGCGCAGCGTTTTCGGCACCTCGGTAAGCGCCTTGCCTTGATAGGCGTCGCCGACATAAGGCGCTTCGAGCTCCAGCTCCTGATCGATGCCGGCAAGCCCGGCAGCAATCAGCGCGGCAAAGGCAAGATAGGGATTGAGATCGGCGCCGCCAATGCGGCACTCGATGCGGATGGCTTTGCTGCCCGCCCCACAGAGGCGGAAGCCGGCCGTGCGGTTGTCCATCGACCAGATGGCCTTGGTCGGCGCGAAGGTGCCAACCTGGAAGCGCTTGTAGGAATTGATATAGGGCGCGAGGAACCAGGTGATCTCCCGCGCATAAGCGAGCTGTCCCGCCACGTAATGGCGCATCAAGGCCGACATGCCGTGCTCGGCTTTGGCATCGAGGAAAAGCGGCGTCTTGCCAGCAGCGTCCCACAGCGAGGCGTGGATGTGGCTCGACGAGCCGGCGAGGTCGTAGCGCCATTTGGCCATGAAGGTGAGGGCCTTGCCGAGCGAGTGGGCGATCTCCTTGCAGCCGTTCTTGAGGATGACGTGCCAGTCGGCCATGGTCAGAGGGTCGGCGTAGCGGACATTGATCTCCTCCTGGCCCGGCCCCCATTCGCCCTTTGAATTCTCGACCGCAATGCCGGCGCCCTGCAGTCCATTGCGGATTGCCCGCATCACGCCCTCCTCCTTGGTCGTCTGGAAGACGTGGTAGTCCTGGATGTAGCTGCCGGTCGTCTTGATATCCTGCCAGGCCTTCGCCTGCGCCGACTCGTACGTCTCATCGAACAGGTAGAACTCGAGCTCCGAAGCGAACAGCGATGACATGTTCATCGCGGCGAGCCGCGCGATCTGCTTGCGCAGCATCCCGCGCGGGCTATGCGCCAGCGCCTCGTGAGTATGATGGTCGAGCACGTCGCACAGAACCAGCGCCGTTGCGGGCAGCCACGGAATCCGCCGCAGCGTCGCGAGGTCGGGCTTCATGACGAAATCGCCGTAGCCCTTCTCCCAATTGGCCACCGCGTATCCCGGCACCGGCTCCATATCGATGTCGTTGGCGAGCAGGTAGTCGCAGCCATGCGTTTCCTCGTGAGCACTTTCGAGGAAATAGTTCGCGTGCATGCGTTTGCCGACCAGCCTTCCCTGCATGTCCGGCAAGCAGACCACGACGGTGTCGATCTCGCCGGCGGCCACGGCCGCTTGCAGGTCTTTCAATGTCAACATGCCGGGCATCGGGAGAGGCCTCGAAGGGATTGCCGGCCCCTTCGAAAACGGACCGGCTTGATGAGGGTTCGGTTTCGCGCCGCTACATCGAGGCAGCGCCTTCGCGATGCTTCACCGCGAAATCCTCCTCGGGCGAGTAGACCAGCGTCTTCCGTCCGTAGGCCGCGAAGTAGACGACGGCGAGCGCATACCAGATCACCACGCCGATCACGCCGGTTCGGTATACGGGATCGGCGAGCTGGAAGCCAATGGTCACGAGCGCGATGATCACGGTGAGCGCGGCGCCAAGCACACCGAACGGGCTGCGAAACGGCCGTTCTATTTTGGGGAAGCGCCGGCGCAGCTGGATGAAGGTGAGCCCTTGCAGGAGATACGAGATCATCGCCCCGAAAACGGCCATGTTGAGGAGCACGCTGCCGATGAATGACCCCGCCGCCTCGCCGCCCATGGTGAACCACACGACCAGCATCACGGCGAGCCCGACTAAGCCGCCGGCAACCAGCGCCACATTCGGTGTCTTGTGCGTGCCGTGGGTGACCGACAGGAAATGCGGGAAGTAGCCCGCCCGCGACAGGGAGTAAATCTGCCGGCCATAGGCGAAGATGATCGCGTGGAAGCTTGCGACCAGCCCGGTAACGGCGATCAGCGCCAGTGCCTTCGCCCAGTTCGATCCGAAAATTGCGCGGAAGCCGTCGAGGATCGGCTCGCCCGACGTACCGAGGGCAAAGGCGCCGTGAACGGTCGTGACTGCGCCGGCAGCGTCGGTCACTTGGCGTTCGATGGGGATCGCCGGATTGAAGATGAGGACCATGAACCCAAGAGCGATCAGCGTGAACATGCCGAGCAAGATGCCCTTCGGCATGTCGCGTTTCGGATCGGCCGACTCTTCTGCCGCGAGCGGCAGCTGCTCGATGGCGAGGAACAGCCACACCGCAAAGGGCAGCGATGCGAGGATGCCGTAGATCCCGAACGGCAGGAGGGGACCATGGCCCTCAGGCAGCTCCACCGCCGCTCCTGTCGTCGGATCAGCGCCGATATTCATCGCGTATTTGCCGAAGTCGAAGAACGGAGTCGCGCTGATGGCGAAGATGACCAACAACGATATCGCGGACAGGGTCATGATGGCGGTAACTAAAAAGGATAGCTCGACGCCACGGGCGTTAACCCCGACAAAGACGATGTAACTGCAGATCCACCAGACGGGCTGGAACGCAGCCGGTGTCTCAAAAATTGCCGTGAGATAGGTGCCGATGAAGAACACGATGACCGCCGGCGTGAGCACATATTCGATGTTCTCGGCAACGCCGGTGATGAAGCCGCCCCAAGGCCCGAAGGCGGTCCGTGCAAACGAATAGGCGCCGCCCGTATGCGGCAGCGCCGGACTCATCTCGGCGATGGAGTAGGTGAGGCCGAGATACATGATCATGATGATGATCGTGCCGAGGAACATGCCGCCCCAGCCGCCAACGGCAAAGCCCAGGTTCCAACCCGAGAAGTCCCCCGAAATCACCGCGGCGACGCCGAGCGCCCACAAGTAGAATACACCGGCGTGGCGCCTGAGCTCGCGCTGGTCGAAATAGTCCTTGTCGGGGACGCGGTAGAAAACCCCGCCCTCATGTCGCCTCTCAGCCATTTTCTCTGCCATTCTCCCGCTCCCCTAACGGGGCCCGCGCCGACCGCGCGGGCCTCTTGTCATCACCTGAGGCTGGCAGGTGGTGCTGCGCGTCACTTTTTCGCGATGCTCCATCGCGAACTACTCCTTAGGCGAGAAGACGAGCGTCTTACGTCCGTAAACGGCGAAATGGAGGATGGCAAGGGCATACTAGATCGCCACGCCCATAACGCCGGTGCGGTATAGAGGATCGGCGAGGCGGAAGCCGATGGGGCACCAGCGCGATGATCACGGTGAGCAACGCCCCTCAACTCTTAATTCGCGACATCGTCGGGTCGTAGAGCGGATCAAGAAACACCTCAGTGGGCACGCGCGTCGTGGCGACATCGAGCTCATAGTGGCCCGAGAGCACCTTGTCGCGATCAACCCCGCTCTCTGGATCGCGGACGTAGCCGTAGCCGATCGAGCGGCCGACCGTATAGCCGTAGCCGCCACTTGTGAGCCACCCCACGCGCTTGCCGTCGCGATAGATGGTCTCACGCCCGAGCAGCACGATCGAGGGATCGGTGGTGAACCCGGCGAGCAGGCGTGGCAGCTTCCTTGTGGCCTGAACCTCGAGCGCGGCGCGTCCCTGAAATGGCGTGTCCGATTTCAGCTTCACGGCCCAGCCGAGGCCGGCGACCAGCGGCGAGTGGTCGGGCCCGATCTCCGCACCCCAGGCTCGGTAGCCCTTCTCCAAGCGCAGCGACTCAATGGCGCGGTAGCCGGCGTTGGCGATGCCGTGAGGCTGCCCGGCGGCCATCAGCGCGTCGTAAACGCTTAACGCAAACTCGCCGGGGATGTGAAGCTCGAAGCCAAGCTCGCCGACATAGGTGACACGGAGCGCAAGCACAGGTGCCCCGGCGACGGTAATTCGCTTCACCCTGCCGAACGGGAAGCCGGCATTAGACATGTCGTGATCAGTGAGGTGCTCAAGGACGTCGCGCGACCGAGGGCCCATGACCGACAGCACGGCATGCGAAGAGGTGACATCGATGAGGCGGGCATCGAACCCATCGGGGATGGAGCGCGAGATCCAGTCGAAGTCGTGCGTGGCGAAGCCGGTGCCGGTCACGATGTAGTATTCGGTCGGCGATAGTCTGGCGACGGTGAGGTCGCACTCGATGCCGCCGCGATCATTCAGCATCTGCGTGTAGACGAGGTGTCCCGGCGGTTTCGCGACATCGTTGGCGGCGATCCACGAGAGCGCCTTCTCCGCATCGTGGCCGATCAGAAGGAACTTGGCGAATGACGTCTGGTCGAACACGGCGACGCGCTCGCGGCAGGCCTTGTGCTCGCGGCCGACAGCGTCGAACCAGTTCTGCCGCTCGTAGCTGTAGTGATCCTCGGCCTTCTCCCCGCCCGCCAGATCGGCAAACCAGTTCGGCCGTTCCCAGCCGAGCTTCTCGCCAAAGCAGGCTCCTAAAGCATTGAGCCTGTCGTAGAGCGGCGAGCGGCGCAGCGGACGGCCCGAGTGATGCTCCTCGAACGGCCAAGCCATCGTGTAGTGCTTGGCGTAAGCCTCGAGCGTGCGCGTGCGCACCCAGCTTGTATCGAGGTGGTTCTTTCCGAACCGGCGAATGTCGACCGGCCAGAGATCGAAGGGGGGCTCGCCCTTGGCAACCCACTCGGCGAGCGCCATGCCGGCCCCGCCACCGGACGAGATGCCAAAGGCGTTGAAGCCGGCACCAACAAAGATGCCGCGCACCTCAGGAGCCTCGCCGAGGATGAAGTTCCCATCGGGCGTGAAGCTTTCCGGTCCGTTGATGAACTGCTTGATACCGGCCAACTGCATGGCCGGCACACGACCTGCGGCAAGTTCGAGGAGAGGCTCGAAGTGCTCCAGGTCGTCGTCAAGAAGTTGAAACTCGAAGCGACCGGGAAGGCCGTCCACGGCCCACGGTTTTGGATTGGGCTCATAGCCGCCCATCACAAGTCCCCCGACCTCCTCCTTCCAATAGGTGAGACGGTCAGGATCGCGCAGCGTCGGCAAGCCTGGCGTCACGCCGTCGATTCTGTCGGTGATGAGATATTGGTGCTGCACCGATACGAGGGGAATGTTGACACCGGCCATGCGCCCGATCTCGCGCGACCACTGGCCGGCACAGATCACCACTTTTTCGCAGGTCATGCGGCCCTTGTCTGTAACGACCGCGCGGACACGGCCGGCCTCGACCTCGATGTCGGTGACCGTCACCCCTTCGGCAATCGTAACGCCGTTTTGGCGCGCGCCTTTTGCCAGCGACATGGTGATATCGGATGGGGACACCTGGCCGTCGGTCGGGAGGAAAGCCGCGCCGACCACATCATCAACTTGCATCAGCGGCCACAGCTCCTGGGCCTCCTTGGCGGTGAGGAGATGCATCTCGAGTCCGAAGGACGTGGCGGTGGTCGCCTGCCGCTTCACCTCAATCCAGCGCTCGGGATTGCAGGCTAGCCGCAAGCCGCCGTTGCGCTTCCACCCGGTTGCGAGGCCCGTCTCACTCTCGAGCCGGTCATAGAGAGCGACGGAATAGCCAAGGAGCTGGGTGATATTGGCACTCGTGCGCAACTGTCCGACAAGCCCTGCGGCGTGCCACGTCGAGCCGCATGTCAGTTTCCCGCACTCGAGAAGGAGCACGTCCGTGAGACCCATCTTCCCCAGATGATAGGCTACGGAACAGCCGACGATGCCGCCACCGACGATGACGATTTTGGCGGAAGACGGCAGGTCGCTCATGAGTGGTCCAGTGTTTGATAGGTCGCATAGGCGGATTCGAAGCGTCTCAAGTTTTCAGCCGTGTAGGCGGCGTAGTCGAAATCGACGGTCGAATGGATCTCAGACACCATGCTCCACATGGTCTCGCGCAGGAGCGACGCCGCGGTCATGGCGGAGGCACGGCGGCGCAACTGATCGTCAACGGACGTGTCGAAGTAGAGGCTCAAGACCTGCTCCTCCTGCTCGGGGGAAAGTTCGCTGTTGGAGGCTAGACCACCCAGATCGAACAGCGGCGAATTGAACCCGGCGTACTCCCAGTCCACGAGCCACAGCCGGTGCCCGTCATCGATAAAGTTGGCCGCAAGAAGGTCGTTGTGACCGAATACGACCTCGATAGGACCGACGGCGGCCTCAAGTCGTGCGGCACGCGCGAGAAGATCCGGGAGCAGAGGAGCGTTCCGGCTGTTGCCTTCGCGCAGCGTGTGCGCATAGTCGCGCACGACATGGAACACCCAGAACATCGCGGCCGGGCCGCGCAAGTGCTGAGGAATGTCCCGGTGACATCGCCGAACCATGTCGACGAGGCGCTCGAGGTTAGCCGGATTGCGTACGTCCTCCGGCGAGAAGGTGCGTCCCTCGATGAAATCGAGTACGAGAATCCCTGGCTCTGCGTGCACCACGCGGGGGCTCAGACCCGCCAAATGCGCTGCCCGGCTCGCAGCCAACTCGTTCGCGCGCACGACCCCGTGAACGAGGATATCGTTCCCGACCCGCACGACGTAGCGGCGGCCGCGGTCCTCCACCGTGAAGTTCTGGTTGGTAATTCCGCCGGCCAGCGGTACAGGGTCCACACGCCCGAACCAAATCGCAAGCGCGGCGACGCGCGCCGATGAACGCTCTCGCGCTGCATCAAGGCTCACGCGTGGGCCCTCCCCGTTGGGCGGCAAGATGGCGCAGCGGTCTGGATCAACCCACCGACACCGACCGCCGCATCAAGTTCCCTCAGGGTCAACATGCCGGGCAAGGCTACTTCCGCCTCCGAGCTTCGCCCGCAAATAGGGAACCTGCGCGGGAAACATCCCGCGAAGGTGTTTCAAAGCTTCAGATCGTCAGATCTCGCCGACGGCCTTCTCTGCCGCCAGGATTTCGGCCTGACGCTTTGCGATCATCTCGCCGATCGGCGGCCCCTGGAAGCGCTTGTTCTCGAACGCGAACCAGACAATCGCAGTCAGGATGAAGAAACCGACCGTGATGTAGAGCGCCCAGTCGTTCGGCGGTTGGATGCCGATCACGAAGATCAAGATCATCGATATGATCGAGAAGATCGCGAAGAGCGTGTACCCGGCCCGCCCCATGTTCCATGGTCCCATCCTGTCCCACTTCGGCGTTCCCCAGGCGAACAGGCCGAGCGTGATGGGGATGGTGAAGGAGAGAAACAGGAAGATAACCGTGCAGGAGACCACGATGGTGTAGGCCGACGTGCCGGCGATAGAGACCAGCGATGCGCCCCACACGAAGAGGACCGAAAGAGCCGCGGCGGTCCAGATGGCCGCGACCGGCGTGCGGTATTTCGGGCTGACCTTAGCAAGCGCTGAGGAGCCCGGAAGCCCACCGTCGCGCGAGAAGGCAAAGATCATCCGGGAAGCCGAGGTCACCGTCGCAAGGCCACAGAGGAGCTGGGCTACGAACACCACGAGATAGACGAACTCCTTGATGCCCGGGCTCACACGCTCGTCGAAGCCCCAGAAGAAGACATTCCAGCCCTGCTTGGCGGCATCATCCATGTTGGGGATCATCAGCACGAAAGCGCAGAGAAAGATGTAGCCGAAGATCGCCGACCAGATGACCGACATCACCATCGCGCGCGGTACCGACCGTGCCGCCTTCAGCGTCTCCTCGGATGTATGCGCGGAGGCATCGTAACCGGTGATGGTGTAGATCGGCAGCAACAGGCCGAGCAGGAAGACCCACGCGTTGGAGACCGGCGGCCAGACGCCGCCGCCCGGATCGCCGGAATAGTTGGTGAAGGTGAAGAGCCGGCTGACATCCCAATGCTCCGCCGCGATCAGACAGACGACCGCGATGAGGATGGAGCCACCGAAGATCAGCCAGCCGGAAAAGTCCGTGAGCAGGGCCGTCAACCGGATGCCGAGATGATTGATGAGCGCCTGGGCGCCGGTGATGATGATCAGGAAGATCGTCTGATTGGTAAGGTTGTTCTCGATGCCGAGCGCGGGACCGAAGGCGCCGGCGAAGAAGGTCCAGGTGCCGACATTGATGGCGCCAAGCACGGTGATCAGGCCGAGAAGATTCAGCCAAGCCGTCACCCATCCTGTGCCTCGGTTGCCGAGAATAGAGCTCCAGTGATAGAGCCCGCCCGCCGTCGGATAGGCCGAGCTGATCTGCGCCATCGCGACGGCGAAAACGAGACTCACGAAGCATCCGACCAGCCAGCCCACCCCGATCGCGATACCGCCGGCGCCCGAAGTGCCCTGGGCCAGCGAGTTGATGCCGCCCGACAGGATGCAAATGATCGAAAAAGAGACGGCGAAGTTGGAGAAGCGGCTGAGGCGCCGTTCCAGCTCCTGCGCATATCCCATACTGTGGAGGACTTTTACGTCTTCCTTCTTGTCGACGTCCGTGTACGACATGTGTATCGCTCCTGTAGTCTCCCTCCGCTAGCTTCTGCCCCAATGCTGCCGGATATTGGTGCCCCACGCCCGGCCCCGCCCCTGCCCACCACAGGGTCGGCTCGCCCTCCCTCACAGGCTGAGGTGGCGCCGCAACTCGCGTTGATCGAAATAGTCCTTGCCCGGGGTGTGATAGGAAACCCCGCCTTCGTGTCGCTTCTCAGCCATTTTCCCGATCCCCCATTATCGTCCCCCATTATCAAAGAGCACCCTATTCTAACTGCGAGAGTCACGCCATGGCATGCCTGCCAGCGCGTAGGCCCGGTGTTACCGTGAGGAGAATATCGGCCAAGCGGTCGGCCCAGCTGCGCTGGCCGATTTCATCGCCGATCTCATCGTTGCGAATTTCAACCATGGCCGCCGGCAAGCCTCGCGGGCCGGCGTGGCGCGCGACCGTGTAATAGACGTGGTCGGCCGGGGCATAGGGCTGGTTGATGCCGACGGTGAGGGCCGGGTCGGCCTTCAGCCCGCGGACGAGGAGATCGGCCATGCGGCGATCGTCGTCGAACACGATTCCCACCTGCCAGGGGCGGGCTTTGCCGAGACAGGCCGGCGTGAAGGAGTGAACCGCGATCAGCACCGTCGCGAGCCGCGCGGCAAGGCGGCGCGTGAGACAGGAGTCGATCGCTTCATGGTAGGGCGTGTGGATGCGGTCGAGCCGCCGCGAACGCTCCGCCGCGCTCACCGCGCGGTTGGCCTCGACCTTCCGGCCGTCGCTTTCCGTGACGATGAGACTGCTCACATCCGGCGCGCGGTTGCAGTCGATGACGAGGCGGGAGACATCCGGCCAGAAGAGCGGCGCATCCAGCCTCGCCGACAGGCGCCGCGCCACGGCGAGCGCCCCGGGGTCCCATGCGATATGCGTT
>JAENXG010000219.1 GCA_016649675.1 Methyloceanibacter sp. | reverse complement strand
GTGATCCGCCGCAGCCAAGCAAGCACTTCTTGGTCCCTCCCGGCTCTCGACGGCGACGGGGTTGCTCCAGTGTATTTCGAGCGCTGCGATATCTCCTTGAGGCGCGATGGCCCGATGCCTTGAGGGCGCCCACGGCACCGGGTCGGGCGCGCCCTCTGCGGTCGATGAGCCGCGTCGTTACACTAACCGATAGCGGAGATTTGCAGTTCCAGGGACACACCCCGCTCCGTCTCAAAAAACAGCACTGGACCAATGAATGCTGGCGAAGGATCGGCAGATCCGGCCGCGCTGGGATGAATGCTCTAGTGGGGGGCCTCCTCAGGAGGGCCGGCTATGCTGGTGGCGGCGGCGTTTCCTTCGAGCCCCCGTCCGCGTTTCGCGGAGCCGCTAGGGTGTTCCAGTTGTTTTGTTCGAATTGGGCAAGCGCCCGGCACGGCTCGAACGTGCAACCCCCAGATTCGAAGTTAGGGGCAGGGGGTATTAGCCTGTTTTATAAAAAGTGCGTCAGCGGCGGTCTATCCTCTGGCGAAGGCCTGATAGACCGCGTTCGCGATCCCCGGATCAAGGTCAACAAGAAGACGGGCGAGGAGGAGGTCGAGGACGCTGGGGTCGAGGATAAGCGACTCGCCGTCATCGAGCCTGAGCTTGCGTCCATCCTCGCCGTCATGGAGCGAGCTGGGAACACCATCAGCCCGATCATCCGAAACGCGTGGGATGGCGGCGACCTCGCCATAATGACGCGCAAGAATCCGATCAAGGCCACCGCACCGCACATATCGGTCATCGCGCATATTACTGTCGATGAGCTCAGGTCATGCCTTACCCGGACCGACGCGGCGAGCGGGTTCGCCAATCGCTTCCTCTTCGCGCTGGCGCGGCGATCAAAGCTGCTCCCGCTAGGCGGTAACTTGAGCAGTCGCGAGATCGCCAACCTCGGGAGGGAGATGGCAGAGTGCCTCCGCGCCCTGTTCGACGAGATTCAGGTCAAGTTCTCGGATGATGCAAAGAGGCGATGGGCCGAGGCATATCCAGAGCTTACTGAGGCGCGCCCCGGGATGCTTGGGGCCGTGACGGCGCGGGGATCAGCCCAGGTCCTACGGATCGCGCTCGTCTATGCGATCCTCGACACAAAGATGACGATCGAAGTCGAGCACATCGAGGCGGCGCTGGCGGTATGACGATACGCGGAGGAGAGCGCGCGCAGAATCTTTGGCGACATGCTCGGCGACAACACAGCTGACACGATCCTTATGGCACTGAAGCAGGTCCACCCTGATGGGCTGAACCGAACAGAGATCAGCACCCTATTCGCTAATCATGCGAGGGCCAGCGCAATCTCAGCGGCGCTCACCAGGCTGAAGCTCCTTGGCCTCGCGCGGGAGGAGAACGTCAGGACCCCCGGTCGCTCGACAGAAACGTGGTTCTATACTCCTCCGAGGCGGTAGGACCTTAATTCTTATCCGCTTGAGCGCCGGCGTCGCCTAGGCGGCGACCTTTGCCTCGACGCGCCGCTTCGCCCTCGATAGCGACCTGACTGCATCCGGCATTGCACCGCTCCCCTCGCCCACATGCGACAAGGTCTGCGTGATGGCCGTGTAGTGATAGTGGAACGCGACCTTCAGCGAGTAGACGAACAGAATATGCGGCTCGCGCCAGCGCGCGCGTAGCACCCGCCAGAGCTGCCGCCGGTACCGCGTCCGCAGCCCCTCGTCCGGGACAAGGCGCATCAGGCGCGAGGAGATGACGGTAAATTTGATGTAGTTGAGGAGGCAGCGTTTCATCCAGTTCCAGCGATGGCTCGTCCAATAAGGCAGCTGGTGCAAGGTGAACTTGAAGTTCTGGTCGATGAACTGGGAGTCGACCCGGCCGAAATAGGCCTCGGGCTTATAGCTCTCCTGCATCACCCGGATGAATCCATCGCGCAGCTGCTCGCGGGACATGCCGAGCGGGATGACATTGGTGCCGATGCTGTCGATACCCTCATCGTCGCTGAGACGACCCTCCTCTTTCAGCCTTTTGTAAAGAGGGGTCGTTGGTATCGCATGCAGCATGCCGATGAGGGCCGTGGCGATGCGCGCTTCGGCAAGAAATTTCGGCACCACATCGAAGATCGAGGGATCGTCGTGATCGAAGCCGACGATCATGCCGCACCAGACATCGATGCCATGCGACTGCACGCGATGCACCCGCTCCAGCAATGTGCCGGCGTTCGGCCGCACGTTCTGAAATTTCTTGGTCTCTCTGAGGGAATCCTCGTTCGGCGTTTCAATGCCGATAAAAACGCTTTGGAAGTTGGCGAGACCAAGCAGCTCCATCAGCTCTCGGTCTTCGGCGAGATCGAGCGACGCCTCGGTGACAAAAACAAGCGGATAGCCGCGCTCCTGCTGCCAGCTGACGATGTCGCGCAGGATTGGCTTGATGGCTTTCTTGTTGCCGATCAGATTGTCATCGACGACGAAAAGCATTTTCAGTCCGGCGCGGCGGAATGCGTCGAGCTCGCCCAGCACCTGCTCGCTCGTCTTGAGGCGCGGCTTGCGGCCGAAAGTGACGATGATGTCGCAGAATTCGCAGGTGAATGGACAGCCGCGCGAGATCTGCAGACTGCCGAACATGTAGCGCTCGACTTTCAGCAGGTCGATGCGGGGCAGCGGTAAGGTGGAAAGATCGGTCTTCTGGGCCTGCTCGTAGCGGCGCTTATGACACCCTTGCTCCCATTCGCGCAGGAACTGGGGCCAGGTCTCGTCGGCCTCGCCGAGGAAGATGACGTCGGCGATCCCTTCCAAGACCTCCGGCTCGACAGTCGCCATGGCGCCGCCTACCACGGTCATGACCCCGCGTGACTTCACCTCCTCGATAATCTCGATCATCCGCCACCCTTGAATGCTCATTCCGGTGAGACAAACAAGATCGGCGCGCGCCAGACGATCGAAATCGATGTCCTCGACATTCTCGTCGAGTAATGTCACTTGGTGATGGTCCGGAACAAGAGCGGCGAGCAGCCCGAGGCAGGCAACGGGCAAGTTCGCGCGCTTACCGAACATGCTCATGCAATGTTCCATCCCCCAGAACGAGATGTCGAAGCGCGGGTTGATGATGACAATATCGGCCATGGGTCCTTCCTAACGAGTCGACTTAAACTAGGCCCGAAACGTGGCGATCACGCCAAATTCAACTGGCTGGCCGACGAAGGCTATTTAAACTTAATTCGCTTATTTCGCATTTCGCACGGCAGAGCGAGGAAGGCGAGCTGCAAAAAGGCTAAGAAGAAGATGGAAGAAGACTCTTAAAGGGTAAGCCCGCTCTTTTCGTCCTCAACAGCCTGGGGAGTAACGCTCTCGCGCGCTCCCCTGCGAAATGCGAAATAAGCGAATTAAGCCCCCCCGCCTCGGTTAGAGGGGGAAAAAGGGGGACCTTATTTCGCATTGCCGACCAGGCCCCGACCAGCCCGAAATTTGTCAGATTTTTGTTGCCCAGGGCCATTTTCCGCGCCCTAAAGGACCATTTTCCCTTACTCAGAACCGCTTACGCCAGCTAATGTGCCGCTGTCCCTGGCAAAATAGCGGACAACCCTCTAACTTAGAGTCTGGCGCTCAATACCACTGCGAGTGGTTTCGCACGCTGATTGTTTTGCTGTTGGCGCCCATCAGATCTGCATCGGCGGCAAAGTCAGTTCTGCAGGCCTCCGCAACCACCGATACCGATCTAAAGAGCCGCATAGTCAAGGTGCAAACAACGCTGGTTGCGGGCCCCCGCAACCACTTTAAGCATCTGAAATTTAGTACTTTTACAGGGATTATTTTGGGGAGCGCCTTTCGACTATTGTCGTCGGGTCGCCACCGGGTCGCCACCAAATTCTAGGAGCACGACCGGGACACGTCGGCAAAATCAAGCTCTTCGTCCCATACTTAGTCGCTAGCTCCTATTCAGCGGGTCGTAGGGCCAAGCAGTCACGAATTAAACGATCTGAAGGCAGAAACTGACAAAGAGTGACGCGGCACCAATAGCGCTTAAAAACATCGCTTGGGCGACCGCGCCCTCCTGTTTTTTGTCATACAGTTCCATCCCAATTCGGCCGATGTAGCTTTGAACTCTTCGGGCAGGTCATCTTTCTGCGCCGCAGGGTGCCTCGGCTGCATCCGAAATGCAGAGTTGACGTTTCTCCGCCTCGGTCAGATCGCCTTTGTAATTGCGAGCCCGATACCACGGCAGCCACTCTGCTTTGCGCTTGCGTTTCCACATGGCTCATTCCCCGATGGCGTTACACAGAAGCCGCGAAGTTACCGTGCCGAGCGTCTTGCTTCCCACTAGATGCTTCACTCGCACTGTCAGCTTAGGTAGGCACCACATAATATCGGTGAGCCGGGAGGAATTCGGAACTTCCACGCCTCGTTCACGTTTATCGACAACTCAAGCAGGACTCCCAAGCCATGTCTCTTCACGCGCGCTCGGATGACGAGCTTAAAGAGAAGCTCTCCTCCGGGGAACTC
>JAENXG010000014.1 GCA_016649675.1 Methyloceanibacter sp. | reverse complement strand
CGCTCGGCCAGCCAGGCGAAGGCGCCGCTTTGGCGCATGAGGAGAAGGGCCTGCGCCGCATAGTCGCCGCTGTCGCTCGCAAATCTGAGCTCGGCCCCCGGCGCGAGCACGCGCGCGATTCCGTTCACAGTTTCAGGCGAGATCAGCCGCCGTTTCAGCTGCCGCTTCTTCGGCCAAGGGTCGGGGAACAGGATGAAGACGCGGGAGACCGAGCGATCGGGGAGCCAGGGAAGCGCCTCGCGGGCATCGCCGTCATGGACGCGGATGTTTGCAAGCCCTTCAGTCTCGACCGCGCCAAGCAGGGTGCCAAGCCCATTGACGAAGGGCTCGCAGCCGATGAAGCCAATATCTTTATGGCGCTCCGCCTGCCACAGGAGATGCTCTCCGGAGCCGAACCCGATCTCGAGCCAAACCTCCCTGACCGGGACTGGGAATAGGTCCGGCAAACGGCCGGGAGCAGGCTTGCCGAGATCGAGGCGGAGAAGCGGCAGCAGGTCCTTGATGAGGCGCTCTTTCCGCGCGCTCAAGGGCTTGCCTTTGCGCCTGCCATAGGACCTGAGCGGTCGTGTGTCGCTCATTGATGATCCTTGTGCTCCAGCCCACCCACGCTTCGGCGGGCATCCAGTAACCACCAGCCTGCGAACGATACTACCGCGACTGGTTACTGGATCGCCCGGTCAAGCCGGGCGACAGGAAGCAAGGAGGGGGCGTCCTAGTCCGTTCAGGTGAGCTCGGCGCGGAGCGGCTCGACCAGGTCGAGCCGCTCCCAGGAGAAGCCGCCGTCATTGTCGGGCTGCCGCCCGAAATGGCCATAGGACGACGTGCGCTCGTAGATCGGCCGCGACAGGCCGAGATGCTCCCTGATGCCGCGCGGGCTTAAGTCCATGACTTGCCGCAGCGCCTGCTCGAGCTTCTCCTCGGCGACGCTGCCCGTGCCGTGCAGGTCCACATAAAGCGAGAGCGGCTGCGAGACGCCGATGGCATAGGAGACTTGCAGCGTGCACCGATCGGCGAGCCCTGCCGCCACCACGTTCTTGGCAAGATAGCGCGCGGCGTAGGCGGCCGAGCGATCGACCTTGGTCGGGTCTTTGCCGGAGAAGGCGCCGCCGCCATGGGGTGCTGCGCCGCCATAGGTGTCGACAATGATCTTCCTGCCCGTGACGCCCGCATCGCCGTCAGGTCCGCCGATGACGAAGCGCCCCGTAGGATTGACGTAGAACTTGGTATCGCGGCCGATCCAGCCTTGCGGCATCACCTCGTCAGCGAAGCTCCGCACGATCTCGTTGATGCGCTCCTGGCTCACATCCTCGCCATGCTGCGTGGAGACCACGATCGCCTCCGCGCGCACCGGCTTGCCGTTCTCGTAAGCCAGCGTCACCTGGCTCTTGGCGTCGGGACCAAGCTCGGGCGTGCGGCCGGTATGCCGTGCCTTCGCCATCTCGTGCAGGATGCGGTGGGCATAGAAGATCGGCGCCGGCATGAGCGGCTCGGTCTCGCGGCAGGCAAAGCCGAACATGATGCCTTGGTCGCCGGCGCCCTCATCCTTCTCGGACTCGGCGTCGGCATCGACGCCGCGGGCGATGTCGGCGGACTGTTCATGTAGGTAGTTTTGAAACTCGGCGTTCTTCCAGTGGAAGCCCTTCTGCTCGTAACCGATCTCGCGCACGGCGCGCCGCGCGGCTTCCTCGATGAGCTCCGGCGTCACACTCTCCGGCCCGCGCACCTCGCCCGCCATCACGATGCGGTTGGTGGTGACCAGGGTCTCGATGGCGACACGCGAATAGGGATCGGCGGCGAGGTAGAGATCGACCACCGCATCGGAGATGCGGTCGCACACTTTGTCGGGATGACCCTCCGACACCGATTCACTGGTGAAGACGTAATTTGCCCGGGACACTTGAGCACCCCCTGTCACAACGGAAGGCCGAGCGGCCGATAAGGCCGCGGGCGGTTCTCGCAAACCATAGCTAGGGCCGGCGGTCAAGCCCGTCCGTCCGTCGCTTGGAATTAGGGAGTGGCTGGGCCGGTGCTCAAGGCCCGCACCAGATCGACGACGCTCTTGCGGACTTTCGCATTGCCGATCTTTACGAAGGCGCGGTTCAGCTCGAGCCCTTCGCGGCTGTTCAGGAATTCGAGGATGAAAGCTTCGGAGTCGGGCTCGGCCATTCCCGCTCGCGCCGGGCTCCCGTCGCCGACATGCGGAGCCTCCTCGAAAAAAAATTGAATCGGCACATCGAGAATCTTCGAGATCTGGAACAGCCGGCTCGCGCCGATGCGGTTCACGCCCTTCTCATATTTCTGCACTTGCTGAAATGTGAGTCCCATACTCTCGCCGAGACGCTCCTGACTCATGCCAAGCAACATCCGGCGTAATCTCACCCGGCTTCCGACATGCGTATCAACGGGGTTAGGCTTCTTGCCTGCCATTCGCTCGCTCGTAAAAATTGCGGGGTTCAAAAAGAGGAAGCTGGCTCATAACCTTAATGGACAATGATCACCTTCGCGAATGGTTCATAGGGGCATGCTCCAACCTCGTCAAGCACGCAGGAGCCGCACCTGTCGATTGCCCCATTCATGTCGAAAAGTGCGGCCGAAATGGTTGCGCGCGACAGGCGAGCCAGCATGCAAACGTAATAAGCAACGCCGAGATTTCGATAGTGTTTCCCAACTGCGCGAAGGGAGTCGGCGGGCCCACTTTGGGCAGGTCGGCATCGATAACGCCTTTCTCGCCGAGACCGATCTCGGCGAGAACCCGCCCATAAGGATCGATCACCGCCGAGATTCCGGTATTGGCGGCGCGGGCCACAGGCAGACCCTGCTCGACGGCGCGAACTTGGGCCTGGTGGAAATGCTGGTAGGGACCGGCGCTCGAGCCGAACCAGGCGTCGTTGGTGATGTTGAGAAGCCAGCCCGGCCTTGCCGCAGGCTCGGTCACGTCGTCGGGGAAGATGATCTCATAGCAGATGAGGGGACTCGCCGGCGGCGCGCCTGGAATTTGCAGGAGGCGCGGGCCGCTGCCGGCACTGAAGCCGCCGCGCACCCCGGTCAGCTGCATCACGCCGAGACGTTCGAGGAAGTCCTGGAAGGGGAGATACTCGCCGAACGGGACGAGGTGGATCTTGTCGTAGCCGGAGAGCACGCGGCCCGTGTCGTCGATCACGAGCAGGCTGTTATAGATGCGCGTCGTGGCGAGCTGTCCTTGTGCGTCCGGTTCCTCGACGATCCGCGCCGATCCCACCAAGAGAGAGGTTCCCTCGGGGAGCACCTCGCCGATAGCGAGGAGCGCGTCGGACGCTTCGGTGAGGAGAAAGGGCACCGCGGTCTCGGGCCAGATGACGAGCGTAATGCCATCGAGACCCGGCGTCTTTCCGCCCGACTTGGTGAGATCGAGATACTCGGTGAAGATCTCGGCGCCGTTCTCGGGACGCCACTTGTTGGCCTGATCGATATCGGCCTGGACGATCCTGAGGCGAACACTGGTGCTGGCGGGCTTCGCTTCGGCAAGCCTGCGCTCGCCCCACAGCGCCCCAAGTCCGAGTAGAACGAGGAGAAAGGCGGCGAGCGCCGAGCCCCCTCTGCCTCCGGCGAGGTTCGAGCCCTCTGGCGCCGAGATGGCGGCGGGACTGGCGAAGAGGATGACGGCAATGATGCTCAAGGCATAAACGCCAAACAGGGAAGCGAGCTGCATCATGGGGCCGTTGCCGAGGAGCCCGTAACCCACGAGGTTCCAGGGAAGCCCGGTGAGCACATGGCCGCGGGCGAACTCGGCAAGCCCAAAGGCGATGGCGAGCGCGAAGACGCGGCCCACTCCCGGCAGCCACAGAAGCATGGCAAGAGCGCAGGCGGCGGCAAAGAAGAGCGCCATCCCGCCGGGCAGCGCCGTCATGGCGAAGGGGATGATCCAGCCGTGGCGCCATGGCTCGACCAGGAAGGCCTCGGCAATCCAGTAGAGGCCGGCGAGGAAATAGCCGAAGCCGAACCAGAACCCGATGAGGGTCGCGCATTTCAAACGCGGGGCGAGGCTTGAATGACCGGCATGGCAGCCGTCGAGCAGCCAGACGAGCCCCCCGAAGGTGAGGAACAGCACGGGCCAGGCATGCACCGGAGCGAAGGCGAGTACCGAGACGGCGCCAAGAAGCACGGCAAAGACGGCACGGCGGGCACCTTTGAGGCCCGCGACCCAGGTTGCCGCCCGCTCCATCCGGCCAGCCCCTGTTCTCACCACGGGATCAGACGGGAGGGGAGAGCGCCAGGCACGGCGTCATTCACCTTTGACGCGCTCACTCGGCGTCGTGGCTTTGTCTTCGGCTAGGCTTGGGTCTTGAGGCAGGTGGATGCGGAGCTTCTGGATCCGGCGCGGATCGCCCTCGAGCACCTCGAACTCGATGCCGCTCGAGTGACGCACGAGCTCCCCTCTGGCGGGGATGCGGCCGGCAATGGAGAAGACGAGGCCGCCGAGCGTATCGATGTCCTCCTCCTGCTCGCCTGAGACGAGCTCAAGCCCGAGATACTTCTCGAGCTCTTCGATCGGCGTGCGCGCGTCGGCGACGAGCCCAAGGCGGGGATCGGACCTGATCAGCGGCTCGTCCTCCACGTCGTGCTCGTCGGCAATCTCGCCCACCACCTCTTCGACCAGGTCCTCGATGGAGACGAGGCCATCGGTGCCGCCATATTCGTCGACGACGAGCGCGAGATGGAGCCTCGTCGTCTGCATCTTGAGCAGGAGATCGAGCACTGACATGGAGTCGGGCACGTAAATGATCTCGCGCGTGATAGCGATGGAGGCAACGCTGCGCGCAAGATCGACCTTGCCGAGAGCGAGCCTCCCGGTTCCGCCGTCCTCGGCCTGAGTGGTAATCCACGACATCAGATCGCGGATGTGGACCATGCCGCGCGGATCGTCGAGGGTCTCGTGGTAGACCGGCACGCGCGAATGCTCGGCCTGGCGGAAGACACGCATCAAATCGTCGACGCTGACCGTATCGTCGACGGCGATGATGTCGGCACGCGGCACCATGACGTCTTCGACGGTGAGCGTCCCGAAGCGCAGGATGCGGCGCAGCATGCTGCGCTCCTGCGCGCTCAAGGAGTCGCTCTTGCTGCGGGCGAGAGCATCCTCGATCAGCTCGCGCAAGTCGGGCTCTTCGCCGAGGCCGAATGTCTGCAGCAGGCGCTCGAACCAGGAGACCTCCTCGTCGGCCGGCCGCGCCTCCTCGGGCTCGGCCTCGTTCTCGGCGATGGGGGCGTTGCTCATGGTGACACCTCCGCGGCGCCAGCCTTCTGCTCGGCATAGGGGTCGGCGATACCGAGAGAGGCGAGCGCCGTCCTTTCGAGATCTTCCATCCGCTCGGCCTCATCGTCCTGCATGTGATCGAAGCCAAGGAGATGCAGCAGGCCATGGACGACGAGATGGGAAACGTGGTCGCCAAGAGCGAGGTTGTCGTCGCGCGCTTCCTTGCGCGTGGTCTCATAGGCGAGCACGACGTCCCCGATAGGGCCGGGCTCGCTCACCTCGTCATTCATGGGGAACGATAGCACATTGGTTGGAGCATCCTTGCCGCGCCAGGTGCGGTTCAGCTCCTGCATCTCCGCATCGTCGGTGAGGACGATGGTGACTTCATAGGCTCCTTGCCGGGTGGGTGGCGCGGCGAGGAAGGCCGCGCGCGCCGCTCGCTCGAGCATGGCGTCGGGCATTCCGGCCGCCAGCCAAGCTTCTCTATGGCGAACGACATCGACCTCGAGCGTCAAATCCGAGGAAAGCCCGGCACGTTTGCGACTAGGGCCACCGTCAGCCATCGCGCTCACCGCGCAAGGGAGCGGATTCGTAGGCGTCGACGATTTTGCCCACCAGCTCGCGGCGAACGACGTCCGCCCTAGTGAAGGCTATATGGTCGATCTCGTCGATGCCCTGCAGGATGCTAATCGCCTCGACCAGGCCTGAGTCCTTGCCGGGTGGCAGGTCGACCTGCGTCGGGTCGCCGGTGACGATCATCTTGCTCTCTTCGCCGAGCCGCGTCAGGAACATCTTGATCTGAATTGGCGTGCAGTTCTGCGCCTCATCGAGAATGATGATGGCGTTCGAGAGCGTGCGGCCGCGCATGAAGGCGAGCGGCGCAATCTCGATCACGCCGGTGGCAAGCCCGCGCTCGACCCGCTCCGCCGGGAGCATGTCGTAGAGGGCGTCGTAAAGCGGCCGCAAATAGGGATCGACCTTCTCGCGCATGTCGCCGGGAAGGAAGCCGAGCCGCTCGCCGGCCTCCACCGCCGGCCGCGACAGGATCAGCCGGTCGCATTTGCCGCTTTCGAGAGAGGCCGCGGCAAAGGCGACGGCGAGATAGGTCTTGCCGGTGCCGGCGGGGCCGGTGGCGAAGACGAGGTCGTTCCGCTCAAGCGATCTGAGATAGGCGCTTTGCGCGAGCGTGCGCGCGGTGATCAGACGCTGCCGCGTGCGGATCTGCTGCGCCCCGGGAAGCTCCGCTCCGGGCTCGGCGTTTTTGTCCGGCTCGAGCGTGCGGGCATGGCGGATGGCGCCGACCACTTCGCCGACCCCGATCATCTCGCCCTGCGCGAGCCGGCCGTAAAGCTGCTCCAGCACCGACTTCGCCGTCGCGCAGGAAGCTTCCGGCCCCCGCAAGCTGACCGCGTTGCCGTTGACCACCGCCTCGACGCCAAGGCGGTCCTCGAGAACGGCAAGATTTGCGTCATAGTCGCCAAGGAGATCGCGCACGAGCCGCATGTCGTCGAAGAATACGACGGTCGGCTCCCCGCCACCATTGGCCCGAGCGGCGCCCGCGCGCTTCGGCGCCGCCCCGCGCCCGCGCGCCAATGATGCTTTCCGAATGCTGGCCTTGTTGGTCACACGGCCGCCTGAACTGGCCCGCGCCATTCAAACCCCGATTTTATGACACCGGTGAGACTGTTCGGGCTGGCGGCCAAGATGTCAACCGCCGCGATCTGGCCGATCAGTGTCTCCGGCCCCTCCGCGTGAACCGCCTGTAGATAAGGTGAACGTCCACCAATCTGACCTGGTTTCCTGCCTCGGCCCTCGAACAGCACGTCGAGGCTCCTGCCGATGCTGGCCCGGTCGAAGGCGTGGCGGTCGCGGTCGAGCAGGCTTTGCACGGCATGGAGGCGCTCCCTCTTTACTGCCTCCGGGACCTGGCCCTCGAGCGCCGCCGCGGGCGTTCCAGGCCGCGCGCTATATTTAAAGGAGAAGGCCTGGGCGAAGCGGGCGCGGGCGGCGAGCGCCAAGGTCTCCTCGAAATCGGCGTCGGTCTCCCCGGGAAAGCCCACAATAATGTCGGTGGATAGGGCGATATCGGGCCGCGCCTGCCGCACCTTGGCGATCAGCGCCTCGTACTGCGCGGCCGTGTGCTTGCGGTTCATCGCCGCAAGGATGCGGTCCGCACCCGACTGGAAGGGGAGGTGCAGATAGGGCATGACCTTCGGCTCCTCGCC
Organism: Methyloceanibacter sp.; assembly: GCA_016649675.1. Classification (GTDB taxonomy): domain Bacteria; phylum Pseudomonadota; class Alphaproteobacteria; order Rhizobiales; family Methyloligellaceae; genus Methyloceanibacter. The sequence goes on along the minus strand of JAENXG010000014.1, from coordinate 14,361 downwards.
GAACAGCGCGATCAGCTCCTCGTCCATGTCGAGAGGGTGGCTCGTCGTGTAGCGGAGCCGCTCGATTGCCGGAATTTCTGCCAGGCGCCGCAGGAGCCTCGCGAGCGTCCAGGACGACCCGTCGGGAAGACGCCCATGATAGGCATTCACGTTCTGCCCAAGCAGCGTGACCTCGCGCACTCCCCGGCCCGCGAGCCCCTCCACCTCGGCGATAATCTCGGCAGGCGCGCGCGAGAATTCGGCGCCCCTCGTATAGGGCACGACGCAGAAGGTGCAGAACTTGTCGCAGCCTTCCTGCACGGTGACGAAGGCCGAGGCTCTCGCCTTCCCCTTGGGCCGCTCCGGCAGATGGGCGAACTTCTCCTCGGCCGGGAACTCCGTCGCGACGAGGCCCTTGCCGGTCGCGGTGGCTTCCTCCACGAGGTGGGCCAAGCGATGGTAGCTCTGCGGGCCGACGACGATGTCGACGGCAGGGGCGCGCGCGATGATCTCGTTTCCCTCGGCCTGGGCGACGCAACCCGCAACCGTGATCAGGGTGTCGAGCCCTCTCTCCTTTCGATGCTCCTTCGTCAGGCGCATTCGTCCGAGCTCCGAATAGACCTTCTCCGCCGCCTTCTCTCTTATATGACAGGTATTGAGGATGACGAGGTCAGCCTCGGCCGGATCGTGGGTGAGGTCGTAGCCTTGGGGCTGAAGCGCCTCGGCCATGCGCTCGGAATCGTACGCATTCATCTGGCAGCCGAAGGTCTTGATATGGAGCTTCTTGGGCAGTGGCTTATGGGGGGCGTGCGCCATGGTCTGTTTGTTGGGCACGGGCGCCACTCTCGTCAAGGGCTTGGGCTTAAGGCAAGAGTTCTCACGCCACATTGATTTGCCGGTGCAAAGCAGCTATCTACCCGACACATCCGATAGGGTTTTGGCACCCGCCTAAGTGATCTCGCACAAAGCAAAATATGCTCTCCGCTCCCTCGTGGCACTTGCCCGCCGGGGGGAGTCGATGATGATCGGCGAGATCGCTGCCCAGGAAAGAATCCCGCGCAAGTTCCTCGAACAGATCCTGCTTGAGCTGAAGCGCCACGGCATCGTCATGAGCCGAAGGGGCAAGCTCGGCGGCTATGCGCTACTGATGTCGGCCGACCAGATCACGTTCGGGCAGGTCTTGCGCATCCTCGACGGCCCGCTCGCGCCCTTGCCGTGCTTGAGCCGCATAGCCTACCGGCGCTGCGTCGACTGCCGGAGCGAGGAGGACTGCGAGATCAGGCTCGTCTTTGCCGCGGTGACGAACTCCGCCCGCGAGGTGCTTGACCGCACCACCATTGCCGACGCCATTGCCGGGACCGAGCGCCTGGAAATCGTTGCTATCGAGCCCGTCCCCTAGACTCCCCTCGCCCCTCTGAAATGCCAGTCCAGGACCCAGATCCTGGAAACAATTTCCCTCGCCCGGAGGTTCTGTAGGCAGGGGTGGCTTGCCGCGTCGAAAAATAGTATGGTCCCCCCTTGATAAACACTATCAACCAGATAGAGTTAAGGGTGTTATCACAGAGGAGATCAGTCATGACCAGACTTCGAAGCACCCTTGCCGCCGGCGCGGCGCTTATTTTGACGACGCTGACGGCGAGCGCTGTGCTCGCCGATACGACCCTTCTCAACGTGTCCTACGACCCGACCCGTGAGCTCTATAAGGCGGTCAACGAGGCTTTCATCAAGGATTGGAAGGCCAAGACCGGAGAGACCGTGGCGATCGAGCAGTCCCATGGGGGCTCTGGCAAGCAGGCCCGCGCCGTTATCGACGGCTTGCAGGCCGATGTCGTGACGCTGGCACTTCAGGGCGATATCGACGAGATCGCCAAGTCCGGCAAGATCAAGGCCGACTGGCAGAAGCGCCTCGGCAACAATTCCTCGCCCTACACCTCGACCATCGTCTTCCTGGTCCGCAAGGGCAACCCGAAGAAGATCAATGACTGGGATGACCTGGTCAAAAAGGGCGTCGAAGTGATCACGCCCAATCCCAAGACCTCCGGCGGCGCCCGCTGGAACTATCTCGCGGCCTGGGCTTATGCCGACAACAAGTACGGCCACAGCGAGGACAAGGACAAGGAGTTTATCAAGAACCTCTATTCCAACGTGCCCGTGCTGGACACCGGCGCGCGCGGCTCGACCACGACCTTCGCCCAGCGCGGCATCGGCGACGTCCTGCTGGCCTGGGAGAACGAGGCTTTCCTCGCGCTTGACGAGCTTGGCGCCGACAAGTTCGAGATCGTCGTGCCGTCGCTCTCGATCAAGGCCGAGCCGCCCGTCGCCGTCGTCGACGAGGTGGTCGACTCCAAGGGCACGCGCAAAGTGGCCGAGGCCTATCTGAACTTCCTCTACACGCCGGAAGCCCAAAAGCTCATCGCCCATAACTATTATCGCCCGGCCGATCCCAAATCCGCCGATTCCAAGGACCTCGCGCGCTTTCCCGATGTGAAGCTCGTGTCGATCGACGACCCGCTGTTCGGCGGCTGGGCGAAGGCGCAGCCGAAGCATTTCGGCGAGGGCGGCATCTTCGACCAGGTCTACCAACCGAAGTCGACCAACTGAGTTGACGCATATGGCCGGCGCCCGCGGCCTGGTGTTGAAGCGGCCGAGTGCCATCCCGGGTTTCGGGTTGGCGCTCGGTTTCACTTTGACGTATCTCGGCCTGATCGTCCTCATCCCGCTTGCGGGGATGGTGCTCAAGTCGGCGACCCTCGGGTTGGCCGGCTTTTGGGACATCGTCACCGCGCCGCGCACGCTCGCGGCGCTCCGCTTGAGCTTTTTCACCTCCTTGTTCGCCGCAACCGTCAACGCCGTGTTCGGCTCGATCATTGCCTGGGTGCTGGTTCGCTATCGCTTCCCGGGCCGCCGGCTTCTTGATGCCTTCGTCGATCTTCCCTTCGCGCTGCCAACCGCCGTTGCCGGTATCGCGCTCGCCTCGCTCTATGCGCCCAATGGCTGGATCGGCAGCCTGTTCGCGCCGTTCGGCATCAAGATCGCCTACACGCCGCTTGGCATCGCCATCGCGCTCATCTTTATTGGGCTGCCCTTCGTGGTCCGGACCGTGCAGCCGGTGCTGGAAGAATTCGACCGCGAGCTCGAGGAGGCTTCGGCGACGCTCGGCGCCAACCGGCGCCAGACCGTCTTCCGCGTCATGCTGCCCGCGCTGTTGCCGGCGATCCTGACGGGCTTTGCCTTGGCCCTTGCGCGCGCCGTCGGCGAATATGGATCGGTCATCTTTATCGCCGGCAACCTGCCCTTCATCTCCGAGATCGCGCCGCTCCTCATCATCATCAGGCTTGAGGAATTCAGCTATCCGCAAGCGACCGCTATCGGTACGGCGATGCTCTTGATCTCCTTCGGCATCCTCTTCTTGGTGCATCTCGTGCAGGCTTGGCAGCGGCGGAGATTCGCCCAATGACCGATGTCGCCGCCGTTCCGCACCTCGTCCTATCCTTGCAAGGACCGAGGGTCACCACGGAGAAGCCCGCCGTTCGCGGCGTGCTGATTGCCGTCTCGGTGATATTCCTCGTTTTGTTTCTGCTCCTGCCGCTCGCTTCCGTGTTCGTTGAGGCGTTCCGCGCCGGCATCGGCGCCTATTTCGCCGCCATCACCGAGCCCGACGCGCTCGCTGCGATCAGGCTGACCCTTCTCGTGGCCGCCATTGCCGTTCCCGCCAATGTGGTGTTCGGCCTGGCTGCCTCGTGGGCGATCGCCAAATTCGAGTTCACGGGCAAGAGCATCCTCAACACCCTGATTGACCTTCCCTTCTCGGTCTCGCCGGTGATCTCGGGGCTCATCTATGTGCTTCTGTTCGGCGCCCAGGGCTATTTCGGCGCCTTCCTGCACAGCTACAACATCCAGATCATCTTCGCGTTGCCGGGCATCGTGCTCGCCACCATCTTCGTCACCTTTCCCTTCGTCGCGCGCGAGCTTGTGCCGCTGATGCAGGAGCAGGGGACGCAGGACGAGGAGGCCGCCTTGTCGCTCGGCGCCAGCGGCTGGAAGACCTTCGTCAAGGTGACGTTGCCCAATATCCGCTGGGCGCTGCTTTACGGCGTGGTGCTCTGCAACGCCCGCGCCATGGGCGAATTCGGCGCGGTGTCGGTGGTCTCGGGCCACATCAGGGGCAAGACCAACACCATGCCGCTGCATGTCGAGATTCTCTACAACGAGTACAATTTCGCGGCGGCCTTCGCGGTCGCTTCGCTGCTCGCGCTCCTCGCCCTCATCACGCTTGTCATCAAGGCGGCGCTCGAATGGCGCTATGCCGATCAGATCGCCGCCTCCCGCCGGCACTAGAGCCGGATCATCGCTCACCAAGAGAGAAAACCGTGGACGCTCGGGTATCAAATGAGGTGAATTACTCGGCTGCAGGGGGGCACCACCCGGCATCACGATGGGATAGGACCGTGGACGTATCGGTCGAGAACGTCGTCAGGATTTTCGGCGCGACGCCGGCACTGCACGGGGTCTCGCTCGACATCGGTGCGGGCGAGCTCGTGGCGCTGCTTGGGCCCTCCGGCTCGGGCAAGACCACGTTGTTACGCATCCTCGCCGGTCTCGATGTTCCGACCTCCGGCCGGGTGCTGTTCGACGGCGAGGACGCGCTCAAGCTCACCGTGCAACAGCGCAATGTCGGGCTGGTGTTCCAGAACTACGCGCTCTTCCGCCATATGACGGTGCTCGAAAATATCGGCTTCGGCCTGCGCGTGCGGCCCCGCCCACGGCGCCCCAGCCGGAAAGAGATCAAGCGTCGCGCGCTCGAGCTGCTCGACTTCGTGCAGCTTACCGGGTTGGAGAAGCGCTACCCGTCGCAGCTCTCGGGTGGGCAGCGCCAGCGGGTGGCGTTTGCGCGCGCGCTCGCCATCGAGCCACGCGTGCTTCTGCTGGATGAGCCCTTCGGCGCGCTCGACGCCAAGGTGCGCCGGGAGCTGCGCCGGTGGCTCCTCGAGATTCACAATAAGACCGGGCACACCACCGTGTTCGTCACCCACGACCAGGAGGAGGCGCTCGAGCTCGCCGACCGCGTGGTGGTGATGAGCGAAGGCAAGATCGAGCAGATCGGGACGCCCGATGAGATCTACGATGATCCGAACTCGCCCTTCGTCTTCTCCTTCATCGGGGAGTCGAGTGTGCTGCCGGTGCGGGTCGAGCAGGGCAAAGTCTGGCTCGACGACCTCCCCCTCGATCTTGCTGCGGGCGGCGTCCCCAATGGTCCGGCGCGGCTCTTTTTCCGGCCGCATGACGTCGAGGTCGTCAACGAGGCGCCCGGCGCCATTCCCGGGGTGGTCACGGTGCTCAGGCGTCACGCCGGCGCGCGTCTCGTCGATCTCGAGGTCGGCAGCCGGGGCGACCGCATTGAGATCGAGCTCCCCGCGGATTACACCTTAAATCTCTCGGGGCGGATCGCCATCAACCCGCGCCGCTATCGCCTCTATCCGGCGACGACCTAAACGAATGTCAGCTGATAAAGTAAAACCGCCCCAAAGCCCTTGAAGACGTCGTAGTCGGGGGCTTTGAGGCGGCTCGTGGACCGGGCGCTCGGCTTAAAGGTCGGGCGTCCGCGTCCGGGGGATTAGATCAGAGTTAGGCCTTGCACTCGGTCATACCCTTCATGGCGGTCTCGGCGGCGGACTTCGTCTTGAAGGCCTCGGTGCCGAGCATCATCATCGTCTTGCCGTCAGGCTTCTTCGCCATGACCGAGCATTTGTGGTCCGAGGCGCTCTGCGCGACGTAAAACTCTGCGGCGAAGGCGGGCGTCACAAAGCCGGCGACCAGCAGGCCGGCAATCACAAATTTCTTCATGGCATTCTCCTTAGTGGGTTAACCCCCTCCGGGAAGGTTTCCTCCTCCAAGACCCGCGACCCTTCGCCTCCATTCCGGCAGCGATTTGGCCAAAATCCGCGAGAGAATGTCGCGGGGGGTGCCGAAGCTAGGACAGTCCGCGATTGGAGCGCGCGCGATCAGGCGCGGCGAACTGCTTGATGAACTTGGGAAGTTGCGTCGCTCACGCCGGCCCTGAAGTGCTGCAGCCGGCGCTGCGTTGGCCGCGGCATCCCGCCGCAATCGGCCCCAGTATGACGAGACCGTGCCTTCACTTGAGCAAAAGATTGAAGTTTTCCGGCAGCGTTGCCGGCGTGAGCTGATCGAAGGTGCATTGCTTCGGCGCCTTGTCGGGGCGGAAGCGGATGAGCTTTGTCCCGTGGCGGAAGCGATCGCCGGTGACGTGATCGTAGCGGACCTCGACCACGAGCACAGGCTTGACCGGCTCCCATTCGCCCGAGCGCTCGGTGCTCCAGCGGCTCGGACCGCCTGGCGCGTTGCCGGTGAAGCCGGGCGGCGCGATGAGAGTTCCAAGCAGCTTGGTCAACGCCGGGCGCTCCACGTCGGTGATGGTGGAGGTGAAGCCGACATGGTCGAGCTTGCCGTCCTTGTCGTAGAGGCCAAGCAGCAACGATCCGACCTCGCGACTGCCGGCCGCATAGCGGAAACCGCCGACCACGCAATCGGCGCTGCGCAAGCGCTTCACCTTGAGCATGGCGCGCTCGCCCGGCAGGTACGCGCCGTCGCTGCGCTTGGCGACGACGCCGTCGAGTGAGCCGCGCGCGCCGTCGAGCCAAAGGCGCGCTTCATCGCGATCCAACGTGTAGGGCGATAGCTTAAGTCCCTTGGTCTCGCCGGCCGCCTTGTAGAACTTTTCCAGCGCCGCCCGGCGTTTCACGAGCGGCATCTCGAGTAGGCTCTTGCCCGTTGCATCGAGCAGCATGTCGAACACGATGAGGGAGGCGGGCGTCTCTACCGCGAGCTTCTTGATGCGGCTCTCGGCGGGATGGACCCGCATCTGCAGCGCATCGAAGGAGAGCGTATCGCCGACCGGAATGGCGAGCTCTCCGTCGATGACGAACATGGTCTGGGGCAAGCCTTTGAGCATCGCCACGACTTCCGGGAAATAGCGCGCGAGCGGCTTGCCGGATTTCGCCCTGAGATCGACCTCCGCGCCGGCGCGATAAACAAGACAACGGAAGCCGTCCCATTTGGGCTCGAACTGCCAGCCGGGTTCCTCGGGCAGCTCGGCGACGAGCCGCGCCTCCATGGGCTCAAGTCCGATGGGCACGGCGAGGCTGGCGAGCGATGGCAAGGGCATAGAGGGTCGTTACCCGGAAAGCGGGGCCGCGCCAAGCCGAAAGGTTCTATTGCAGCCGCACCATCACGCTGTCGGCGGCTCCGGTCGCGTCGGTCACCGTCAGCCGCACGAAGCCCGGCCCGTCAGGCTCGAAGAACAGCGTGCGCGCGGATTGCTTGGCGTTGAGTGGCATGCCGTTCAGGAGCACGTTGAGCGGGGGCGTGCCGCCGGCGATCTTGATGGCGATGGGATCGGGAGCCTCGCCTTCGACGGCCGACAGTTCGAGGCTCGCCCCATCGGGCGGGAACACGATGTGCACCTTGGGCGCCATGGCCTCGCCTGCTTCTGCACGTGAGGCAAAGCGCTGGAGCGGTGGCGGCAGCTTGGCGGTGGTGACGACCAGCACGCCCTTCGGCGCCGGCAGCAGCGGCTGCGGCGGTTGCCCCAACCTGGCAAAGGCATCGAACAGGATGGGCGCGGCGGTGACCCGTCCCGCAAGACCGGTGACGGGCGCGCCGTCGGGGCGTCCGACCCACACGCCGATGGTGTGCTTGCCGTCGAACCCGACCGCCCAGGCGTCGCGATAGCCGTAGCTCGTGCCGGTCTTGAAGGCGATGCGCCCGCCGGCCGCGTTCTCGGGTGGCGGCGTGCCGAGCAGGACATTGGCGACGTACCAGGCGGCGACCGGCTCGATCAGGCGTTTGGGTGGAGGCGTCGGCGTATCGAGACGCTCGACCAGCGGCGCCACGGTGCCCTGCCGCGCGAGCCCGGCATAGAGCATGGTGAGGTCTGCGAGCCTCACGCCGACGCCGCCCAGGCCGAGCGCGAGCCCTGGCGCTTCGCGGCGCGGCAACACGAGGGGTGCGCCGGCCTCCGCCAGCCGCGCGATCAGCCGGCTCGGGCCGACCTCGTCGAGCACGGCGACGGCCGGCACGTTCAGCGATAATTGCAGCGCGCGGCGCACCGTCACCGTGCCCTGAAAGGTCAGGTCGAAATTCTCAGGCTGATAGGCGCCATAGCGAATCGGCCTGTCCTCGATGAGAGTCTCGGGGTGGATGAAACCATCCTCGAAGCCGAGGCCGTAGATGAAGGGCTTCAACGCCGAGCCCGGCGACCGCACCGCTTGCGTGAGGTCGACCTGACCAGCGCGGCGCTCGTCAAAATAGTCCGGCGAGGCGACGCGGGCCAGCACCTCGCCGCTCGCATTGTCGACTACGACCATCGCCACCGACAGATCCGGTCCGAGCGCTTGCGCCCGGTCGCGGGCAAGGCCCTCCAACCCCTTCTGCAGGGCGCCATCGATGGTGAGAAGCAGCACGTGCTCCTTGGGCGAGCCTCCCATCGCCTGGTCCGCCGCATGCGGTGCCAAGAGCGGCATCGCTTTACGCGCCAGCGGCACCGGCTCCTCCTTGGCGCGCGCGATTTCGGCGTTGCTGAAAAGCCCGTGGCCGGCGATGCGGTCGAGCACGCGGTTGCGCGCCTGGCGGGCCGCCTCAGGCGACCGGTCCGGGCGGCGGACCTCCGGCGACTGCGGCAGAGCGACGAGGAGAGCCACTTCGCCGAGCGTGAGCCGTCGCGGCTCCTTGCCGAAATAGGCAAGCGAGGCCGCTCTCACCCCTTCGAGATTACCGCCGTAAGGGGCGAGCGTGAGATAGAGGCCGAGGATCTCGTCCTTGCTCAGCACCCATTCGAGCTGAAGCGCTCGCACGGTCTCCCGCAGCTTGGCGTGGAGCGAGCGCTTCGCCCTCGGCTCGAGCAGACGGGCGACCTGCATCGTGATGGTCGAGCCGCCCGAGACGATGTGGCTATGGGTGACGAGCTGGTAGGCTGCCCGCATGAGAGCCAGCGGATCGACGCCGCGATGGTGGAAGAAGCGCTTGTCCTCATAGATCAGCAGCGCGTCGAGGAAACGCGGGTCGACTTGCTCGCGCGTGGCGGGAAGCCGCCAGCGGCCTTGGCTTGTGAGATAGGCGCGGAGCAGCTTGCTGTTCCGGTCGAGCACGATGGTCGAAACTTCGAGATCGCGCCCGAGCGGTGCCGAGCCGAAGGCCTGGAACAGGCCCGCAACGCCGCCGGCCACGGCGGCAACGATCCATACCGCTCCAACCGCAGCGAAGATGGCGCGGCGTCTCCACTTTCCCCTCTCCAGGGAGGGGAGAGGTGGTGTGTGGTCCTTGCTCATTTCGCTGGCGTGACCGTGACCTCACCCGTTCCGGTGCGGCCGAAGCGGTCGGGCTGATACATGTCCTCGACCACCGCCTGAGGTAGTACGTAGCTCCCGGGCGAGACCGCGCGGACCACATAGGCCACGGTATAGACCGTGGGATCGCCGGTTCGCCGCTCGAACGCCGCCGTGAAGCGGTCGTCGCGGAACTCCGTGTAGACCGGAGAGCCCGCATTCTCGATCCAGGCGAGCGCGCCCGTGTCGCCCGATGAGACGAGCCGCGGGTTGTCGATCTCGAAGCCCGCCGGCACGTAGTCGGTGAGCGCCACGCGGGCGAATTGCGGCTGCGGTTCGGTGACCGTCAGCACCACGACGAAGCGCTCGTTCTGCTTCGCCTGCGAGGCATCGGCATCGGTGCCGTCGAGATTGTGGAAGCTGCGCTCGATCTTGAAGCCATGCTCGGCAGCGGGCTCCGGCGTGATCGGCGAGCCGCTCACCGAGATCACGGCGTCAAGCGACGTTTGGCCGGTATTGCTCACCGTCAGCGGGGCGGCGGCGAGCTGCTCTTCGCTCAAGGTGCGATAGAGCGGGCCCACTTGGCCGCCATCATTGACGGCGAGGCTCACGCCTTGCTTGCCGAGCGCGCGGGCCGCAAGCACGAGCCAAGCGTCCTCTTGCGTCGAGGTATATCTGACCACGTTACGCGCGGCACCGATCCGCTGCGTGGCGCTTGTCAGGATCACGTTGGGAGCGTCGCCTTCGGCGGCCAGCGTGACCACGGCGGCGGCGTCGCGCAAGGCCGAGCCGAAATCGGTGCGGCCGATCTCAGGCTTGGGGTCCTTCGGCAGCGCGCCGACCGCGGCATCGAACGCCTTCTCCGCCCTGACCCTGTCGCCCAGCATGGCGAGCGCCGCGGCGATCTCGGCCTTGGCGGTCGGGGTGGCTAGGTCGCTGAGCTTGACGTCGGCGATATAGCGCAGGTCGCCGACCGGCGCCATGCCGTTGCGGGCGAGCACGTAGAGTGCGTAGGAAAGCGCGAGCCCGCCGTCGGTCGAGACGTCAGGTGCCGTGCTCACATAGTTCCTCAAGCGATCGAGCGCGAGCTTGAACTGGTCGTCGGAGACCGAGAAGCCGCGGGCCCGCGCCCGGGTCAGAAAGTCCGTCACATAGGAGTCGAGAAAGGCGTCGTCGCCGCCGGGCGACCAAAGGCCAAAGGCGCCCTCCGAGCCTTGCCGCGCGAGCACCGTATCGATCGCCTTGGCAATGCGCTCATCGACACCGGTATCGACCGCGAGCTGCGCATCGAGCGAGAGCTCGTTGACATACAGCAGCGGCAGCGCCCGGCTCACGATCTGCTCGGTGCAGCCGAGCGGATAGCGGTCGAGTGCGGCGAGCAACGTCGCCACGTCGAGAGCGGCCGAGGGCGTCACCGAGAGCGAGACCTTGCCCGTCCCCTTCACGAGGTCGGCGAACACATCGCCCGACAGGGTGATGCTCTGGCCGGGAGCGAGCGGCTTCACCGTGCGGCGCGCCAGCACTTGCGTCGACGGCTTCACCGTCAGCGGAAATTGCCGCGCGAGCGTATAGCCCCCGGGGCCGCTGACGGCGACCGCCACCGTGCCTGACCCCAGGCCTGTGGCAGAGATGGGCAGGCTGACCGCGCCACGCTTCTTGGCATCGAGCGCGATGGTTTTGGCGGTGCCTTCCACGCTCAAGGACCCGTCGGTGGTAACGGCGATCTGATAGTCGCCGGTCTCTCCTTCGACATTGTCGAGGTCGAGGCGGAGCGTGCTCTTGTCGCCCGTCAGCAGGAAACGCGGCAGCGTGGCGGTGACCACGACGGGATCGCGCACCACCACGTCGCCTGAGGCGTGGCCTACTTTGTCGTTGCTCCAGGCGACCGCCATCACCCGCACGGTGCCGACGAAGGCCGGAATGGCGAAGTTGACCTCGGCGGTGCCGTCGGGGCCGACGCTGACAATGCCGGAATAAAGCGCAAGCGGGAGCTGGGTCGGCGGGCTTCCCTGTAGCTCCTCTCCGCCGCCATCGCCGCCTGAGCGGATCTGGCCCTTCGTGCCTTGCATGCCGTCGATCAGCTGGCCGTAAAGGTCGCGGACCTCGGAGGAGAGCTTGCGCTGGCCGAGATAATAGTCGTCGGGCGCCGGCACCTTGTAGTTGGTGAGGTTGAGAATGCCGACATCGACGGCCGAGACGACGATTCGCGCCTCCTCATTGGGCGCGAGCCCTGAAAGCTTGACCGGCACGCGGAGCGTCGTCTCCGGGCGGATCAGCCCGGGGAGGTCCATGGCGATGCCGATGGTGTGCGCTGCCTTGTCGACGCTAAACCACTGCACGCCGATGGCGCGCCCCGGCATGCGCTTCTCGGCCGCATCGAGCGGACGCCGTAAGGTGGCCAGCACATAGGCGCCGGTGCCCCAATCGTTACCCACGGTGAGGGGGAGCTTGACGAGACCGGGCTCGACATCGGTGGTCGTGGTGGTGATCAGCCGGTCGCCGATCACGGCGAGCGTCACTTTGCCCGCGCTCCGCGCGGTGACGGCGACGGTCATGGTGTCGCCTGGCTTATATTCGGGCTTGTCGAGCGCGATCTCGAGCAAGTCCGGCGTGTCGGCGGAGGATTCCGCATACCAGCCGGAGTCGAAGCCGATCGTGGTCTCGGGCCCTTGCGGGTCGGGGCTCGTCACTTCGAGCCGGTAGCGGCCCCAGGTGACGGGCACGGAGATCTTGCCCGGCTTGTCGGGAGCAACGTCGACGCTGCCGTCGGCGACGCGGCGCGTCACCTTGATGGGCTCGTAATTCCAATAGCCGTTATTGCGGTACCACTGATATTTCGACTCGATGCTGAGGAGCTGCCATTTGAGCCCAGTGGCGGCCATGGCCTTGCCGTCGGGCGCCACCAGGGCGACGTCGAAGCTCGCGGTGTCATTGTCGCTGAGTGACTTTCCTGAGAAGAGCGGCTTCACCCCGATCATGGCTGCCTTGGGCGTGATGGGCAGGGTAAGGCTGCGCTCGATCGCCCTGCCGCCCGGCTCGGCGAGCCGCACCACGACATTGGCCTCGAGCGGCTTGGTCGAGGCCGGGACCTTGGCGAGATCGACGGTGAACGTCGCCTTGCCGGCGTCGTCGGTCTGCGGCAGGTCGGACAGCGGGATGCTCTCGGTGCCGACCTCGTCCTGGTCCGCTTCGTCGGTCGCTTCGAGACCGAACGAATAGCCTGGATAGCCCGGCCGCTCGGCGGCCTTGGCGATGTTTATCTCGCCTTCGATGTCGAGGCCTGACGCGGGCGCGCCGTAGAGAAAGTGGCCGTCGAGGGTGACTTGCGCGGGCTCCGTCGGCGAGATGGTGGTTGCCGTCGTGGTGAGGTCGAACTCGAGCCGATCTGGAACGTAGTCCTCGACCAGGAAGCTCACCTCGCCGATCGAGGGCTGCTTGGGGTCGGAATAGACGGCGACACGCCAGGTCCCGGTCGGCGCCGAGGAGATGATCGGCACGTCGAGCGAGCGGCCGCCAAGGCCCTGGTCGGCCACCACGCTGCGGCGATACTCCACCCCGTCGGGACGCTCGGTGACGACCGTCAAGTTCACGTCGGGGACGGCGACGCCTGCCGCGCTGCGTAAGAGCGTCGTCACATGCACGGTTTCGCCGGTGCGGTAGACGCCGCGCTCGGTGAAGACGAAGGCATCGAGCCCTTGCGGAACGTCGCGCCCGGCGACGCCGCGGTCGGTCAGATCGAACGCCGACTGCTTCAGATTGAGGAACGCATAGTCGCCGCCGTCGCCGGAGGCGACGAGCAGGGCGGGAGAGAGGCCGCCTTCGCCGCGGGCAAGCCCGGGCTCGAAGGTCACGGTGCCATCAGCTTCGGTCTTCTTGACCGCGAGCACCTCGTTGTTGCGCGCGAGCAGCCTGAGCTCGACGTTGCCGATCGGGGCGGTGGTCGCGAGCGAGTTGACGAAGGCATGGATGCCGTCGGTGCCGGAGAAGGCCGTGAGCCCGAGATCGGAGACGATGAACCACTGGGTGGTGCGCTCGCCATAGTCTTCGCCCGCCACGTTGCCGGGTTGCGCCGCGAGCAGGTAGACGCCCGGCTGCATGGCGGGGACCGCCTCGGTGACGGGGAAGGCGGTAGTGATCTCGTCGTTCAGCTCCTTCTCAACCTTGAGCTGGCCGGTCCACACCTTCTCGCCCTTCTCGTTGGCGATCTCGTCGAGAGTGTAGCCCTGGAGGTTGCGCTCGAACTCGTAGCCGAGCACGTTTTCCATAAGGCTGCGGTCGCCGATCCGGTAGATCGTGACCTTGACGGTGTCGGTGTTGACAGTGATGAGCGGGATGCCCTCCTGACCCGTCTTCGGCAGCACATAGGCCTTGCCGGAGAGGCGCACCGACGGGCTCCGGTCGCGCACATAGATGGTAAACTCGGCGTCCTTCAGCAGGTCCTCATCGACCGTCGAAGGAAGCCCGGCGCGGAGCGTAATGCCGTAGGTCTCGCCGTGCTTCAGGCCTTCGACGCAGATCTGCTGGTCGTCGACCGAGAGCGCCGGCTTGTCCTCGCCCGCCACCGCCACATAAGGCGAAAAGTCGGTGCGCTTGGGCAGGCCCTCGCTGAACTGGAAGCAGGCGCGCGGGGACGCCGCATCGGAATCGACGCTGAAATTTGCGACGCGGAAGCCGTATTTCTCGCGCAGCGCGTCGTATTGGGCTTTGAGCTCAGGGCTGTCGTGCAGCTTGAGCGAAAGCTTGAGCGCGTTCAGCGCCGACCGCCACTCCTCGCGCTTGCCGAAAGCGTTGGCGAGCGTGATGAGGTCGGCGGCCTCCTCGTCAGGCGTGGTCGCCCGCTGATAGGCGATATAGGCCGCTGTCCGCGCCCGCTCGAAGCGCGTCGAGCCGTCGTCGTCGGCGGTTGCAGGAATGAGGAGCCAGATATCGGCGAGCCGGCGCCAGGCCTTGGCGTCGTCTGGCGCGACGGTCACGATCTGGACGTAGACGTCGGCCGCGCCATCGAGGTCTTGCCCCCTGATGAGCGCATCGCCCTCCTGCT